>JAQUYA010000034.1 GCA_028692055.1 Lachnospiraceae bacterium
CGGAATGCTCTGTCTACCTCTACAAATAATTTTTCAATCGCCCGTTCCAGACTCGTATTTTTATAATAGATGATCGGAACTACCTCTACCTTAAATCCTTCTGCCTTCATACTCTTAATCTTCAAAAGATCCGTATTTGTCAGAATCGGATTATTGACTTTTAAAACATTACAATTCTTTGGTGTTTCCTCTAAGACATTTCCTTCTGTTCCAATATATACCGTCGTGGAAGTAACCACTTCCTCACGGATTGCATCAATTGGAGGATTCGTTACCTGTGCAAACAATTGTTTGAAATAAACAAATAACGGATGATGCGTCTTACTCAGAACAGGAAGCGGTGTATCGACACCCATCGCTGCAATTGCTTCCCCACCATTTTTTGCCATTGGCAGAATACTGGTCTTTAACTCATCATACGTAAATCCAAATGCTTTCTGCATTCTCTGCCGGTCTTCATACACAAATTCCGGAACTCTTTCATTCGGTATCTTTAAGTCCTTTAATGCAACCAGATTGCTATCCAGCCACTCGCCATATGGTCGCTTGGTGGCATAGGCTTCTTTTAAGGTATTATCGTCAATTACTTCTCCCTTTACGGTATCGACCAGAAGCATTTTACCCGGACGCAGTCTTTCCTTTACCACAATTTTCGTTGGGTCAATATCCAGAACACCTACTTCGGAAGAAAGTATCAGCTGGTCGTCGTCGGTAATCAGGTAACGGGATGGGCGGAGTCCATTTCTATCCAGCACCGCTCCCATGATATCTCCATCCGAAAAGATAATCGAAGCAGGACCATCCCATGGTTCCATCATGGTTGCATAATATTGATAGAAATCCTTTTTCGTTTGCGATATGGTCTTATTATTTGCCCAAGGCTCTGGAATCGTAATCATAACTGCCAGTGGCAAATCCATTCCACTCATGACTAAGAACTCCAGTGTATTATCCAGCATTGCAGAATCTGAACCCTCTGCATTAATAACTGGAAGCACTTTATGAAGCTGGCTGTGCAAATGCTCGGACTCCATATTTTCTTCCCGCGCCAGCATCTTATCCGCATTGCCACGAATAGTATTAATTTCACCATTATGGACAATAAATCTATTTGGATGCGCTCTTTCCCAGCTTGGATTGGTATTGGTAGAAAAACGGGAATGTACGATTGCAATTGCCGAGTCGTATTCCGGACTTTGCAAATCCTCAAAGAAGGTACGCAATTGTCCTACCAGAAACATTCCTTTATATACAATCGTCCTACTGGATAGTGAAACGACATACGTATTGTCTGTGGACTGCTCAAAGATACGACGTACAATATAGAGCATACGATCGAAGGCCAATCCCTTTGCCACGTTTTTGGGTTTCTTAATAAAAGCCTGCATAATACAAGGCATGCACTCTACTGCTTTATGTCCTAAAACAGAAGGCACAGTAGGTACTTCTCTCCAACCCAGAAACTCCAGACCTTCTTTTTCTACAATTATTTCAAACATTTTTTTAGACTGGTTTTTCTTTAATTCATCCTGTGGCATGAAAAACATTCCAATGCCGTATTCTCTCTCTGAGCCTAAAAAGATGCCGAGGGGTTTTGTAACCTTGGTGAAGAATGTATGTGAAATCTGTAATAAGATTCCTACACCGTCACCGGTTTTCCCTTCGGCATCTTTGCCTGCTCTGTGTTCCAAATTTTCTACTATCTTTAATGCGTTTTCCACGGTCGCTCTTGTCTTAACGCCCTTGATGTTCACGCATGCACCGATACCGCAGTTGTCATGTTCAAACTCTGGTCGGTACAAAGTAGCTTTAGGAACATTTAGTTGTGTGTCAAACATGTTCGCTAAATCCATCCTTTCTTATTCTGCTATCCTGTTACATATTTTAGTTACCTATTTTCTATTACTTACTTTCTGTCCTCGCATTTCTTTTCTGCATTTCTTTTCTGCATTTTATATTTATTTTTTAATATCATACACCTTTTTTATTATGGTGTAAATATCCTTTTTCTTCCATATTGTCTGATAATTAGTTTATTTATTCTATTCTTATTTATTTTCAGTTATCACAGTTAATTTTTCCTCCTACACATTCCATTTCTATGGATTAGAACAATAAAAAAGACATCATAACCTAGTCTTTTTTTATTTTCATCAGTTGCCAGAAGGTCAGAATTGAAATTATCACAAAAATCACACAATTTAAAGGGCGATTAAAGAGTCTTTCAATGTTCCTATCGTGCGTTATAACAAACACGCTGATATTTGCTGCTGCATGAAATAGTATTGGGACCAGAATCGTATCAAACTGTGTATAGCAAACAGCAATTACAGTTCCCAGCAAAAAAGCATATGTTCCCTGTACAATATTTCCATGATACATACCAAATATAAAAGCGGAAGTGCCAATCGCAATGGAAGTCATGAAATAACCCCGTAGCCTGTTATAAACAATCCCCCGAAATACCAGTTCCTCTGCAATCGGGGCAATCAAACCATACACCAAAATACCAATCGGTATGGACACAGAATACTGCATGGCTGACGTTTCCTGATAGTTGGATGAAATATTCTGAAAGCTGATATAGGAAAGAAGCATATTTAAAGCGAGCGCCACACTTGCTCCCAGTATGAGAATCAGCAAATAGGGCAGCTTTTTTGTATTCTTTTTCAGGTCTACAGAAGCTGATTTTTTCAATTGTAAGGTAAGGGGTGGATTGCCATCCTTTCTATACATACGGTACATAAAGGGAATCGTCGTTAACATTGCGAGTGCATTCAGACCAACGGATACTCTTCCAGTCCCTTCTATCCCTAGGAGCTCCGTCACATTTTCCTGCGTACCTAAAAACACCTGAATGAGAAAAACTCCGGCAATTAATACAATATTACAAATTGTCCAATATAGCAGAATCGGAAATAATACCTGCCAGGTCTTAAAAAAAGACTGCATACTGCTTTTTTCATCCTTTGGGGGTAATTTTTCTTTCCCTATCAATAGTCTTTGCAGTTCCTCCACCGAATTTGCTATATAGCTTGCACCTGCATTCTCCAGTTCATCAGGTCCCGCATATCCATAGCTGACACCTATGCTTTTTATTGCATGAGCCTTGGCTCCTTCTATATCAAAGCGTCTGTCACCTATCATGACACACTTGTCATAATCTTTTATTCCACTTGTTACCAACTGTTTTAATGCTTCTTCTACTACTTCTTCCTTCTTACTTCTACTTCCGTCCAATTCACTACCAACAACAACGTCAAAATATTCCCGAATCTGAAAATGTACTAATATTTTTTCTACAAATACGGTTGGCTTACTGGAGGCTATTCCCAGCTTCATTCCCCTTTGCTTTGCACTTGCCAGCATATCTGGAATTCCCGGATAAATTTCATTCTCGTACAATCCCTTTGTTTCAAACCGCTCGCGGTATTTCGTCACTGCCTTCGCAGCCTGTTCCTCTGTCATCTGATAGAATTCCTGAAAACTATCCTGCAGGGGTGGTCCGATAAAAGGCTCCAGCACGTCCAAATCCGGTTCCTCTATCCCTGCATCTGCAAGCGCATATTGTACACAGGTGCAAATCCCCAGCTTCGGGTCTGTCAAAGTTCCATCCAAATCAAATAATGCATATTGATACATTTAAAAACCCCCCTTTCTCTCAGTCTTAGATATTCTTCTCACATTTTTATGCATGTGGAATATTCGTATACTCCGCAATTTCACGACTCGTCGTACATAAATCGGTCACATTTAAATCATGCAGATTCTCATGTCCGGTAATTCTGGCAAATGTCTTTAGTTCATTTAATGTTACATTTAGATAATTTGCAACTCTCTGTGCGGCTGCATCTGTCTTTAAACGTGCACGTAATTCCTCATCCTGCGTAGCAACCCCAACTGGGCACATTCCGGTACCACAGATACGATATTGCTGGCAGGCTGCTGCCATCAATCCCGCAGATGCTACTGCAATCGCATCTGCTCCCATCGCAATGGCTTTTGCAAAGTCTGAAGATACACGGAGTCCCCCTGTAATTACAAGCTCGATATCGGAATGAATATTGTCCAGATATTTGCGTGCACGGTAAAGTGCATATAGCGTCGGTACGCTTGTTGCATCACGAATCAGCTTCGGACTAGAACCTGTTGCACCGCCCCTGCCGTCTATGGTAATAAAATCCGGTTCTGCATAGACACAGTATTCCAAATCTTTTTCAATCCTGCCTGCTGCAATTTTAATTCCAATCGGTCTTCCGTCGGAGCGGGTTCTTAATGTTTTTACCAACTCTTTCAAGTCTTCTTTGGTATTGATACCCGGAAAACGCGACGGACTGATAACATCTTCGCCCATTGGCTTATTTCGTGCTGCTGCAATTTCTGCTGTTACTTTATGTCCCGGCAGGTGTCCACCCATACCCGGTTTTGTTCCTTGACCTATTTTTATTTCAATGGCATCTGCATTTCTCAGATTTTTATCTGTCACACTGTATAAATTTGGTACATATTCAAATATGTATTTATAGGCTGCCTCCATGACCTCCGGCAGGATTCCGCCCTCTCCCGAACACATCGCCGTCCTTGCCATTGCCGAGCCCTTCGACAAAGCTAATTTTATCTCTTTTGATAAAGCACCAAAAGACATGTGAGAAATATACACCGGATTATCCAAAATCATAGGTTTCTTTGCATGTTTTCCAATCACCGTTGTCGTCACTACCGGTGCATGTTCATCCAACGGCATTGGATTTAATTGTGCTCCAAGCACTAAAATATCATCCCAGTTTGGCATCGACATTTGTGTTCCCATCGCTGCACTAATAGATTTTCCAGTTACCGCCATTTCATGTATTTCTGTCATATAGCGGCAGTTCGTATCTGTTCTGGCATATTGGGATGGATACTTCAAATCCAGTTCTTTCATTGCATTTTCCGTAGCTTCCTCTGTATTCTGCTCTGCTACATCCATCTCCTCAATTGCAGTTTCTCCGGCTGCAGTTTGCTTTTCTGCTGCATCTCCCTATGATACCCCCTGCTTTTCAAAGGCGGTCACCGGCTGTTTACAAACTGGGCATTCTGTCAGTTCCGTAAATGCCTTTCCTTCCTTTTCTTCATCAAATATATATCCACATACGCTACATTTATAGACTGCCATATACTACCCTCCATTCTATCTGCCATACAGATCCAACAAGATACTTACTTAATATTTCCATACTTTTATTTTCCAATTATAACAAAAAAAGTACAATTTCTCAATGAGATTATGCCACGCATTATCTGAAAGAATGCAAACCGGCAAAAATGCAACCGTGACACGATTTGGACATTTTACACACCTATCGCAGTCTACGATTGCACTTTTTATTCTATTACATCATTTTTCTATTTTATTCTGTTCTTTGGTTGATTAGTTCTTTTTCAGTTTCTCTATTTCTGCCTTTAATTTCTTTATTTCCTGCTCTGCCTGCTCCGCTTTTTTCTCTGCCTTCCACAATGCATCTTGCTTTTCCTGCTCGATTCGCTGATTCTCCTGCTCCAGCTTATCAATGTGGATTCGGTACTTATCCAATGGTAATTCTAATGCTCCGTCTAATAATTGTTTCATATCCTTGCAGCCTCCTAACGCATAGTAGTGGTCGTAGATGTGCTGATGCAGCTCGCCGGTTAATTCCAGCAACTGGTTGGCATCATCTGGGGTTATGTTTCCTACCTTTAAGTTCGCTTGTATACTTTCTACTATATCATTCTGTATCAGATTCTGCAATAACTGGAAATTTTCTTTTGTTGGTTCTTTTTCAATGATTTCCCTTAATTTCAGTAGCTGAAAGGGAATCAGGATTATCATCTTCTTGCGTTTCCAGTGCATGCAAAAAGCAATACTCAAATACTCTTACGACAATGTCCTTATCTTTCTCCATCTGCGCCTCGATATGGTAAGAATGTGAAGATTCTTTTGAAGGCACGAACATAAATCTGGTAAATTTGGTCATTTGGCTCCGTTACAGAACTTTCAGATGCAGAACTTTCAGAAGTCTTCAAATTTTCTGTGAATAAATATTTTTCCATTAATGATTATTTTTCTGCCGATGCAGCGTTTGGGGTTGATGTGGGTTTTTCCATAGATAGGATTCCTTTCTGATGTGTGACAAGTCTAGATGCTCGTCGATGTTGATGTGTTTTGAAGATGTAATAGAATAAAAATAGTGTATCTGTTGACCTCTGTGGGTGTATTTATTGGGCTACTTACTCATGCTGGTGCTCATCAAGCGGTTTTTCAAAGAAGCGTTTAACTATATGCTTGCATTTGCCGAGAACAAGGTCTTCCTGCTTTTTTCGGTAATTCCATTCCTGTATTATGTATACAGCTACTCTTTGACTCATTACCAGCTTGCAGATTCCGTCATAAATAAGCAATATTTTATTCGGAGAATGAACCTGTCAGCCTTATTCTGTCCTCTTATGTGGGGAAGGCAAAAGAAAAAGGAATTACCATAGATGTCCATGTGACCGCTGCTGATTTTTCAAGATTTCAGATTACTGACCTTTGCAGCTTACTTGCCAATGGACTGGAGAATGCCATTCATGGCTGTGAGCAGCTGACAGACAACGAGAAGCGCTTTATCCGCCTGTGCATTTATGAGAAAAACAACCGGCTCTGCCTTGAGATACACAACAGCTATGCCCATGAACCTACTTTTGAAAATAAAGTGCCCGTGTCGCAAAAGACCAGGCATGGCATTGGTGTAAAAAGTATGATTCATGTAGCGGAAAAGTATGAGGGGGTTTACCGAGTCTCGGCTAAGGAGGGCGAATTTCGCTTTCAGATGTCGATGTGAAATGAACCTAGGAATGTATGCTACTAATTTATCTGAAGTTCCTGTGTGATTTGCTTAAAAAAATCTGCACTCCATAAATTTAACATAGAGGTATCCCTAATAAAAGGCTCTACATCTTCCTTTGCCTGTTGATAATTAATACTGTCAAAACGCTCTGACAACATTTGTTTTAAATCTTCCAATTCGAATGGACTATCTTCTGATAAATGTCCGAACTTCCTTTTCCAATACAGGAAAAAATTTTGCTATATCTTATATTCTCCTAAGAAAGGCACTGAGCCTTTTTACATTCCTATTTCCATATTGAGCTGCCAGTTCTTCAATGGTATCACAATTCATATTTTTTAACTGTTGCTTTTCCATTCGCAGATCCTCAAAAAGCAGCTCTTTTAATTCTTTATTGTTAACTACCGATTTCATCTTATATAATTGATCGCATAAAGCTTTTTCAGCAGTTGCTATTTTATAACAATATTCTCCCTCTTTTACAATATTTACTTCATAAGCATATACTTTTGTAGGAATATCTCTATAGGTAAATGTTCCAAAAGGTGTTTCAAATTTTTTCTTCTTTTTCTTTTCAAAGGTTGCAGAAGTGTAGGTATATACAGCCTCTGGAATCAAACCATGATAGGATAACGCAAACTCAAAGGAAAGATAGGAAGGTCCATAAATATTCTCGGCAAGTAAATAGCCTGGTATGGATATATCTGTTTCATATAGTCCTCTTATAATTTGAATGTATGTCCCATCTTTTACCAATCTAGTCATTTTATCTGCCGGACTTGCATATATATTCAATTCATCTCGAATCATTGCAGTTGTTTTTATCATATTTAGCTCCCATATGCGACCTTTGGTCGCGTACAAATCAAGGGGTTGAAAGTTTCTTTCAACATTTCACCTCTTATTCGTATTTTACTCGATTTACTGGCGAATATTAAGTATTTTTTTGATTCAAAGCTTTTTATTTGCTGGGCTAATATAATTATTGTTAACAGTACATTCTTGCAGTATGCAAATCGCCCTAAATCCACTTTCATTAGTAATTTGCATAAAATCCACTTTCATTAGTAATTTGCACATTGACATTTTTTCAAAATACGCTTATAGTTAAACTCGAATAAAATACAAACACATGCTAGGGGAGCGAATCATGTAAATGATTACCGCTGAGATTGAGTATATTACTCTAACCCTCACTACTTGAACCGGATAATACCGGCGTAAGGAAGCCATTCTTATTTATTTTGCTCCTGTAATCCGATTGTTTTCATAAAACAAACAGGGTAACAGTATGCAGCCATTATAAACCATAAATAAGATATCCAAGTAGCCCCTCCTGTGTAAAAACAAGGAGGATTTTTTTATGTCTAAGAACAAAACTTTCAACACAAAAGCGATTGCCTTTTCTGGAGTCGCACTCGCACTTGCAACCATCATTGCTGCTTTTATCAAGCTGCCCTCCCTGCCTCTCGGGGGCTCCATTACCTTATTTAGCATGTTGGTAATTTGTTTCATTGGCTATTGCTACGGACCAGTTGTTGGAATTACCGCTTCGGTTGCCTTTGGTGTCTTACAGTTTATCATTGGGCCCTATGTTGTTCACCCATTGCAGGTATTGCTGGACTTTCCACTTGCTTTTGGCGCCCTTGGCTTATCCGGATTCTTCCACAATGCTAAGAATGGCTTAATAAAAGGTTATTTAGTCGGTGTTTTTGGTCGCTTTATTATTCATTGCATATCAGGTGTTATTTTTTATACTGCCTATGTTGGAAGCTTCGGTGGAGATGTCGCTGCCATTTGGACAGGTATCGTATACAATATGACCTATATCGTACCAGAAGCCGTTGCAACGCTTATCCTGCTCGCCATCCCCGCTGTTCGTCACGCACTAAATCAAATCAAGGAAATTGGAACCGCTTAAAACAATGAACACGCCTGCATTGAAAAAGCTTGTTCCTATAAAGATTCACTACAAAAATCACCTCGGAAATATTTTATTTCATAATATTTTCGAGGTGATTTCATTTTCCTCACAGTTATCCTATTCAGTCTTAAATACCGTATTAGCAATCTCAGAAAATAAATTTTTAGGTGGAATTGCAATTCCCTTATCCACATCTCCAAGTACAATCAAGGTATCCCCTGGATTAATATTAAAGATTTCTCTTGCTTCCTTAGGTATTACAAACTGTCCTTTTTCACCAACCTTTACCGTCCATGCATATTTTCCTTCTGGTCTTTCCATTTTAATTCTCATTCCCTTCTCTCAACCTGCACTCCTGTGCCTAATTTGATATACATTACCTTCTTTAACATCCTCAACGGCTTTTTACTCCCAATACAAGAAATCGAAGGCACGGAATATGCCGAATTATCTCATATAACACCGGTGATAACAATAATACAGTTACGATTGCAGCCAAATATAATATCGGTATTGGTAATGTTAAATAGGTTTTAAGCAAATAGCACGTTAAAAGAGTCACACTATAATGAACAATATAGATTCCAAAACTTGCTTTCGTCATATAGCCCGCAAAAGCAGAGGTTTTGTCCAGCCAGGCTTTACCACATCCAAGAATTGCAAGCACTGCAATCCAAAGGTACAGACTTGTAAAAATATGCTTTAGGCAAGCGGCTTCACTATAATTTGTGCCGAAAAAATACCATGTATATAGTGTTCCTATAATTATCGCCGCAAAAAGCATCGGAATGTGAATTTTTTCAATTCTCTCTATCACGCTATCCTGGGAAATTATAAAATACCCAAACAGAAAGGCAATAAAATAAATTCCAAATCGATAAGTAGTTATCACAGGTGCATTCAGTATCTGTGATGCCCCCCAAATAGGAAGAAACAGCAGCAGTAGCATTAAGGTATTGCATTTTTCAAAAAGCCTATATAAACGATCCTTTTTATCTATTATTTGAATCAAAAGAAGAACGATTGAAAATAGCCATAGCATTTGAATAAACCATAATGGTCCTGTACCTGATAACGCCATAATGGGATAACGCAAAAAAACTGGTATTGCCTCCATTCCGCCATTTATTCGCATATAAAGGCCTCCAACAATCCATTGAAAAGCAGCTAATCCAAGCGTTGAAGGAACAAGCAGTTTTCTGGTTCGTTCCTTCAAAAATTGCCTGTTCGTCCGTATTTTCAAAGCATACCGTGTACTCATTCCGGCAATAACAAAAAGGAGCACCATGAACCAGGGATATACAAAATAAAGAAATGTATCCTGATATTGTACAGCCGAAAAGGCACCTATTCCACCCAAAACCCCAACTCCATTAAAAAGATAAAATACATGGTACACCAATACCAATATCACTGTAATCCAACGTATATTATCCAAATAATTTCTTCTCATATTTATTCCCATCTGTGACCTTTGGTCACTCTTATCTCCCTAATTTTATCTTATTTTTATAGTCTTCATAAAATCATTTTATACCATTCTCTATTCTTTTCATTATTAGTATGATTTATATGATTTGTATGATTTATATAATATTATATAAAATTAGTTTTGTCAAAAAAAAGCCGCAGGATTTAATGTAATCCTGCGGCTTTTTTTAAGAATCATATTTAGAAATTTTCTTTAAAAAACTTTTCAAGTGCTGCAAATGCAGTTGCTTCATCTTCTCCATCGACACTTACTTTTACTTCCTGGTTTTGTTTTACGCCAAGAGCCATAACTGCCATGATTTTCTTTGCATCAACTGTTTTTCCTTCTTTTGTTAAGGAAATATTGCTTTTAAATTTTGCAGCTTCTTTTACTAAAAGTCCTGCTGGTCTTGCATGGATTCCTACTGGGTCTGTTACGTGATAATTAAATTCTTTCATTTTTCTGTTTCCTTTCTGTTGGTGTTTCTTAGGTTTTCATTTCCCTTATTGTTTGTTTTTTATATATTAGCTTTTATGCTTCCCTCAAATCGCATTCCCGAATTGTTTTGCGAAGGCCTAAAATAAACGTTGGTGATACAGACAGCTCATCGACACCCATCTGAAGAAACCGCTTCGTTAATGTCCGGTCAGCAGCCAGTTCTCCACAAATGCCAACCCATGCACCTTCTTTATGTCCATTCTGTATCGTCATTTCTATCATGCGAAGTACTGCTTCGTGATGCGAATCATAGATATTATCCAGCTTTGGATTCTGGCGGTCTATCGCCAATGTATATTGTGTCAAATCATTGGTTCCAATACTGAAGAAGTCAACCTCTTTTGCCAGTATCTCGCTAATCATAACTGCTGCCGGAGTTTCTATCATAATTCCCTGCTCTACTTCTTTAAATGCAAGTCCCTGCTCCTTTAATTCCGCTTTTACTTCCTCGACAATTTGTTTAATTTTTAGCACTTCATTTAAGGAAATAATCATTGGATACATAATGGATATATTTCCATATGCACTTGCTCTGAACAACGCACGTAATTGTGTCTTGAATATTTCTACCCGGTCCAGACAGATACGAATTGCCCGGTATCCCATTGCCGGATTTTCTTCCTTTTCCAGTTCGAAATAGTCCACCTGCTTGTCTGCTCCAATATCCAGTGTACGAATAATAACCTTTTTCCCAGCCATTGTTTCTGCAACTGCTTTATAAGCTAAGAACTGTTCTTCCTCTGTTGGATAATGATCCTTTTCCAGATAAAGGAATTCGCTTCTGAATAATCCAATACCACCGGCATCATTTTGCAGTGCTGCTCCCGCATCGCCGATATTTCCAATGTTGGCATACACATTTACATGTTTTCCATCCAACGTAACATTTTCTTTTCCTTTAAGCTCCAGCAGCATCTTCTTTTGTTCTTCCTGCTTCGCTTTTCTGGCTTTGATATCTGCAATCATTTCTTCCGTTGGATCGATGTAAAAGCAGCCATTGGTTCCGTCTACGACTGCCATTTTTCCATCCCATTCCGGATTAATTGCAACTCCGATAATAGCAGGAATATTCATTGTACGCGCTAAAATAGCCGTATGTGAGTTGGTTGAGCCCAATCTGGTTACAAATGCAAGTACTTTGCTCTTATCCAGCTGCACTGTTTCGCTTGGAGCTAAATCCTCTGCCATAATGATAACGGGTTCTTCCATATCCATGCTCTGCTTCTCTTCGCCACTTAATACACGTATCAGACGCTCTGAAATATCCTTGACATCAGCTGCTCTGGCTTTCATGTACTCATCTTCCATCGCTGCAAACATCTCGGAAAAATTATCTCCCGTTGTTGCCACGGCAAATTCAGCATTCACACATTGTTCCTGTATCATATTTTTTATTGCATCCAGAAAATCATCATCCTGTAGCATCATCTGATGAATTTCGAATATTGCTGCATTCGCTTCACCAACTTCTTTCAATGCTTTTTCATATAATTCACCCAGCTCTGCAATTGCTCTTTCCATGGCAGCTTCGAATCTTACGATTTCATTTCCTGCGTTTTCAATATGACTACGTTTTACTTTTCGTTCCTTTTTCCCATAATACGCAACTCTTCCAAAGGCCACTCCATCAAATACTTTTTTTCCTTCTAACTTTTGCATCCCATTTCGCTCCCATCTGTGATTTCACAACAAACTATTCAAATAACCCGCATTGCTCAAAACCCTTATATAATCCGTCATTTCCGACTGCATCTGTTACCATATCCGCAATTTTTTTCAGTTCATCATCACTGTTCCCCATCGCTACTCCGACTCCGGCATATGCAAGCATTTCAAAATCATTAAATCCATCGCCAAAAGCAATCGTATCCGCTTTATCTATCACAAGCTGCTTTACTATTTCTTCCATTCCGGAAGCTTTCGTAATATTGATTTCATTTACCTCACCGCTTATGCTATTTTCCAAATTCAGGGAACTGATTGTAATAACCAGTGATTCTCCCAGACCCTTTTTTAATTCTTCAAACGGTACCGGTGATTCATAAATAAGCAGCTTATTTACCGCTGTAATATCATATATATTTTCTTCTTCCCGCATTAAATCAAATAATCCACCAAGAGATATCTCTCTTTCCGGATTTTCATTCAAAAGCTCCTGGAACAGACGTTTTTGAACCTCCACCCCTAATTTAGTACCATGAATGAGGTCATTGGTTTCAACCATAAACGGAATCTTATTTGCAATCAGGAAATCATATGCCCGAAATAAAGTTTCCTTATCAATGTGCTTATTAAAGATAACCCGATTATCAATTGACACGTAAGCTCCTGCAGCTCCAACCATTCCCGAAAAATCAAGCTCTTCTACACATTTTGGAACTTCTGCTACGCTTCTTCCTGTATTTAAATATACTTTATGTCCCTTCTGTTTTGCCAGACTAATTGCTTTTCTTGCACTTTCCGGAACAACACCTCTTTCATTTAATATAGTACCATCTATATCCAGAAAAATATGCTTCATTTTTTTGTGTATGCCAGATGAATTCATTTCACAATAACACCCTTCTGTCTACTCCTGCAGACCGCTTAAACAAAAAAGACCTAAATACAGCGTTCCTGCATTTAGGTCTTGCCTGCTTAGTCAGTAACAATCCTATTTTATATATCTACATAAATAATACTAGGTAACAAACCCAAAGTCAACAGGAAATTCCTTTTCCTAATGCAAAGGAATAAATAATCTTTTCTTTTACCGGCAGTCCAACTAACTGCGTCAGCGCCTCTGCATAATAATCTAACTGCATCTTATATCTTTTCCAAAGTTCATCGCCATTATCCACTTTATCTGTTTTATAATCCGCAACGACGAGGGATTGTCCTTCCTGAAAATATACATCAATAATTCCCTGCACCAATATCGTTTCCTCCTCTGGAAAATCCGGTTCCATTCTATTTGCCGGTATACCCAGTACAAATGGCTGTTCTCTGTATAAGCAGTTTTCCTGTCCCGACCTTCGCATTCTTTTCGCCAGGTCTGATTGTAGAAATTGCAGAATTTTATCCATCTGGATTGCTTCCGCGTACTCTTTACTCAGTCTGCCTGCCCTGACAAATGCCTCTATTTGCTGCTGCACCGCTTCTGCACTGTCGCATTTTTCCAGATTCAATAATTCTAACACTCTATGGTAAGCACTACCTCGTGCAGTCCCGGACATCTCTTCTTTTTGCTGCATAAACTTAGGAATGTAAGGCACGATTTCCGGCTCTTCAAACAATACTTTTCCCAGTTCATCCGTTGTCACTGAATCCAGTGCATTCATGGTACTGTCATATCCCATTTTCTTTAATTCTGAAACGGTAGTCTTTGTATAGAGTTTTGCAAGGATTGCATGTGGATATTGATATGAAAATCTGTTGTGAATGCAGTTTTGCAGTGCCTCGATTTGTTTTACTGCTGCCTCCGGATATTGCTTCTGCAATAACTGCCGCCGCAAAAAATCTTTCTGCACAGTTTCCCGTATCTTTGCCTCAATGAGATTTTCCCACTGGCAGATCCGTACCCGCATCTCAGGTCCCGTCTGGTACAGTGGGTTCCTCTCATTCGCCTGCATACCCAGTTCCTGCAGGACGGGTTGAAAGGAGCGTTGCCGTATCAGCGCTGCTAAAATATAATCCATATAAGTATTCATACCATAAAGCATCATATAGGGAATCGTCTGTTCTTTTCTCTGCTGCAATTGAATAACACTTGATATCTTTCTTTTTATATCATCGACTACACCAGTCATTATCAGTTTTTCTTTTGCCCTAGTAAGTGCTACATATAGGATTCTAAGCTCCTCACCGAGATTTTCCTGCTGCATTTTCATCGCAATTACATTCTTTTGCAATGTCGCCGTCTTATACCGTAACTCGGGGTTGATGTAATCGGTTCCAATTCCATAATCCAAATCCATAACAAGTGTCTTTCTTGCGTCCTGCATATTAAATCTTTTTGACATACCTGCAACAAAGCAGATTGGGAACTCCAATCCCTTACTTTTATGAATGCTCATGATACGAACTACATTTGCATTCTCGTCCTGGATATTTGCCTCCCCCATGTCGACGTCATACTTCTGCATCTGCTCAATGTAGCGAATGAAATGAAAAAGTCCATGATAACTAGTCTTTTCAAAATTAATCGCCTTTTCCAGAAGCTGTTGCATATTTGCCTTCCGCTGCTCGCCAGCCGGTAACGCACTCATATAATAGTAATATCCAACTTCCTCCATAAATAAATGCAGCAGCTCATGAATCGGTGTATAGGGAATCATTTTGCGATATTTTTCCAGTACCTTCATAAAAGCATCTATTTTGCCCGCCAACACTTCATTATTTCCGTTTTTTTGATAGCTCTGTAAGCCATCATAAAGCAGACCCTTCCGACAATGAATTCGAATCTCTGCCAGCTCTTCCTCTGTAAATGCAAAAACAGGATTCGTAAGTACCGCGCATAACGGAATATCCTGCAATGGATTATCTAGTACACGTAGAAAGTTCAATACCCCCTGTATCTCAATTGATGAAAAGTATCCTGTTTTTGATGCGACATACGTTGGGATTCCTTCTTCTGTTAAGGTTTCCCGAAATACATCGTCCCAGCCGGAATTGCTTCTCAGTAAAATAACAATATCACGATATTCCGCTTCCCGAAGCTGATTGGTTTCCTTATCGGTTATCAAGAAGCTGCCAACCAGCTCCTTGATACGATTTGCAATCACCAATGCCTCTGACTCCTTTTTCCCAATCGATTTCTGATTTGATTTTTCTTTTCCGCTGCTGCCTTCTGCTAACTTTAATTGATTCTGATTATCCGGCTTCTCCTCCGTACACTTTTCGATTAACAGAATTTCCGTTCTATTATCCTGTGTCGCTTCACTTTCTGACACCTCTGTCATCGGATATGACGCTCCCAAATAAAGTGCTGCATCCCTGTCATACCTCACACCGCCAAGGCCTTCTATCATAATCTGAGAAAAGAAAAAATTAACACTTTCGATTACCTCTTCCCTGCTTCTAAAATTCTGTTTTAAATCAATGCGAATCTTACTTTCCTTTTCACCCTGATAGGACTCATATTTTTCCATAAAGATTTCTGGTCTTGCAAGACGGAATTTATAGATGCTTTGCTTTACATCTCCAACCATAAATCGGTTAAAACCACCACTGCTTTCCTTCGAAATGCTTTGCAGTAAATATTCCTGTACCCAGTTACTGTCCTGGTACTCATCGATTAAAATTTCTTCAAAATACTCCTGATAACCGATTGCCGCCTTGCTTGGTACAATCTCTCCGCCTTCTTCCGTTAACAGTATCTGCAAGGCAAAATGTTCCATATCACTAAAATCAATCAGATTCTTCTCCCTTTTCTGTTCTGCCAGGGCCTTTTTAAATTCCAGTGTCAAATCAATCAAAGTCCGAACCGCTGGTGCTGCCTGCTGCATATCCTGAAGCGTTTGTTGTGGGGAAATCCAGAAATAATTTTCCTTTAGCTTCTGGAGCGTCTCTTTTATTCCATTCCGTATCCCCTTTACCATTTCTCTTTTTTCTACAGATACGCTGTCATCCTTTTTACTTGGCAGCCTGCCAAAAGAAAGATTGGAAAAACTTGCAAACCACGTTTCATAACTACCGTTATTTTTTATTTGTTTCACCATATCTATTTCTGTGTGCAATAAATCTGCATACATATAGGGGCCATCCGGCAATTCACAAATCTGCAAGGCTTCTTGCATTTGTTCCTCACAATCCTGCAAAATTTGTCGAACCTGTAGATACATATCCTGTATCCATCCTGTATTTTGCAGTTCTTCAACAGATTCTACCTCATAACTTTCCTTGCATTTCTGTAACCATTTCTCTGGAAATGGATAACTCATTGCGAACTGGTATAATTGAAAAATAAACTCTTCCAGACTCTTTTCCCTGCCATTTGTACTATAGCATTCCACACAATAATAAAATTCTGGATTCTTCAAAGCAAACTGTTCTTCCAATACTTTTGCAAGCACATCTTTTCGCATTAACTGTAGCTCTGCTTCATCTGCCACGCGGAATCCCGGATCAAGACCAATATCATTAAAGTTATTTCGAACTACAAACAGACAAAAACTGTCTATCGTTGTAATCTGCGCATTATGTATGAGCGTCATTTGTCTTTGCAAATGTTCATTTTCCGGATTTGTTTCCATGCGTTTCATCAAAGCATTGCTGATTCTTTCCCGCATTTCCGAAGCCGCTGCACTGGTAAAAGTAACGATTAATAAACGGTCAATATCCACCGGATGTGCATCGTCCGTCACTAGCTGCACAATGCGCTCCACCAGTACTGCCGTTTTACCGGAACCCGCTGCTGCGGAAACTAATATATTCTTATGTCTGGTATCAATTACCTTCTGTTGATCCGATGTAAATGAAATTCCCATAAATTTATTCCTTCCCTACTGTATTTCCTGTTTCATCTGCTCCATGACTTCGTCTTTCCCAATATCATCCAGTTTACGATGCTGGAACCCAGCTATCCTGCTGTCATATCCACAGATACCCGCATAAGAGCAATACGTACAGGCATTTTCCATACCTCGTTCATAAGGAGTTACCGCGATATCCCCTGCCAGAATATTACTTCCGATTTCTTTTATTTTGTGGCTCACATACTGAGAAACTGTTTTCAAATCCGCGCTTCCCATAACCGAAGAGCCTGCCGTAAAGCTTCCATCTTTTTTATATTCCACGGGAATGACATCGGATTTTGTAGTTTGTGAAGTATCAAGCTTCTCAGGAACCCCAAATTCTGCATTAACCACTCCCTTTGTCTTTAATTCCTGTAAAAGCTGTGCATTTAATTCCTCTGGACTAATTGCTTCCCCCACGCGTTCCACCATGGGATCCGCTACATGGTAATAGAGCACTGCTGCAGGAACAATTTCTTTCCTTGAATGGTTCTTTGCCGCCAGCTCCATCGCCGCATTCAGATAAACCACTAACTGCAATTGCAATCCATAATACATCGCTACCAAATCAAAAGACTTATTGCCAGATTTGTAATCAATCACCTTCACATACACATGTTCCTCGTCTTCATAGGTATCAATACGGTCGATACGTCCATGCAGCCGCATGCGTTCCTCTTTGGAAAGCGCAATATTAACCGAATCCAGGTCCTGCATTACCGAAAAGGAAAGTTCAAACTGGTTGGGTTTAAAAAGGCCCTTTTTCAACTGATACTGTAAGGTCTTGACCGCTCTGCGTAAAATACGTTTCATACGTTGAATCATATATGCATTTCGCTCTGTATGGAATAGTACTGTGTCACCATAGTCCAGCGCATAAGCATCTAATGCTTCCTCTACAAACTGTGCGCCCACTTCCTCCGGGAAGTCAAACCAGGTATACGCAGATGCTTCTATCTTTCCTGCAAACGCCTCTAATACACCATGAAATACATTTCCCATATCTACATTCTCGAACGTAAATTCCTTTCTTTCCTGAAGAGACAATCCATACTGTAGAAAATGTGCGTAGGCGCAGGAGGCATATTTTTCCAGTCGGCTTACACTATTCTCAAGAGTCTTTCCATACAAAGCATGAGCGACCGCTTTGCTGATTGGGTTTTCATAATATTCATAGAACGCCGCCGCACTTAGCTTTTTCATCATTTCACCATACTCTGGTGCATTCTGATACCAATTAAATAACGAGTGCAATTCTATTAATTGTGTTTCATTTTCCGTTGTAAGCTGGTTTGCTGCATAGGCTCGCAGCATATTTACCAGATAATGCAAGCCATCCCTTGGAGTTACCAATTGCTCTTCTAAGGATTCTTCCTGCACTTTCTGTATGGTAAGCTTCGGAAACAGCTTCTGTATGGTTCCAATTAAGTATGCCTTTCGTAACGACTTTCCTTCTCCGTTTACATTCACATAGGACATCCATAGCATCTCTGTCGGCTTTGTCAGATTCATATATAAATATAGACGTTGTGTATACATCTGCTGCCTTGGCGTAGCCGCCAGTTCGAAATCCTTTCCATTCAGAAATTCCCGGTCAATATCTGAAATCAATCCTCCCGTGCCACTGCTTTTTGGAATGATTCCATCATTGATACCAATAAAGAATAATGCTTTAATTTCTTTTAATCTCGTTCTCTCTATATCGCCTACAACTACCTGGTCTACATTTTGTGGAATCGTTCCTACCTGTATTTCTCCAAATCCTGCATCTAAAATTTGAGAGAATTCCTTCAAACTCATTTCTTCCTGTCCGAGCAGTTCGACTATCTGATTCAGTAAATCCATAACCAGCCTGTAAATCTGTGCATATTCCCGTGCCCTTGCCAAATCATTTTGTTCTTTGAAGGCAGCCTCCAAATTGGCTAATTTCTGTTGCAGTCCGGCACGAACCACAAATGCATATAACTGTTGCACCAAATCCTCTACGGTTTTTGTCTTCTCCAGCAGGGGCGCCAAAAACTCCATCACAATAGCCCTGTCTTCATTCAGTGCCTCTAATTCCTCTGCAAAATCTTTCCCCATTT
This sequence comes from Lachnospiraceae bacterium, assembly GCA_028692055.1. Lineage (GTDB taxonomy): Bacteria > Bacillota > Clostridia > Lachnospirales > Lachnospiraceae > SZUA-378. The sequence goes on from JAQUYA010000034.1 coordinate 19,317, forward strand.
CACGTGTTCTACGCGTCCAAAGTGTACTCCATTTTTTCCTACCACGTATTCCCATGGATATCGCATAATTTTCCATACGGTCAATGCGTTGCTCCGGCAGACTTACCAGTCCGCTTCGTAAAAAGTGAAACATGGATTCATAGCTGAAATTCTGTAATAAGACAGTAATTCCACTTCGCATATATTCAATGAAGGGATTTAAAATGATACCCCTTGTCTGGTCGATAAAACATGGAATCTGGAATTTTTCAAATTCATTTTCCACGAAATGTGCATAGCCATTCAAATCCCCTGTCACCACTGCAATATTCCGGTATTTATAATTCTGCGTGCGAATCAGCTCATGAATCTTTCGACATACAAAACGTACCTCTTCCTGTGGGTCTGCCAACTCAAATACCTGAATGTTATCTGGATTTTGTTGTGAATCTATAGATTCCTGAAAGCGAAATAGTCCGTGCTCCAGATATGCCATACTTGGATTATCCTTATAGCGGTAAACCGGGTATTCTTTTATAATGATATCTTCGCCACGTGGTACATTCGCCTGTTCTGCGAGCTTCTCCAAATTAGCAATTGTTTTCTTAGTCAGATGAAATAATTTCTGCTCTCCATCCACTTTATACGGGTCTTCCTGCCCATCGATAACAGATGTTATTATTACATCTGTGGATAAGCACATCAATTCCTGAATCAGTGCATTTTGTATCGGCGTAAAACCGGTAAATCCATCGAATACTACTACGCTGTTTTTGATAATCTCTGATTTATGAAGTACATTTTTCAGCAAAGTCAGTGATTCCTCTGTGGTGATAAACTTTTCCTTGATATGTTCTGTAAACCCATCGTATAAAACCTTTAAATCTTTGAGCTTATATTGCAGCGAGCCTCTCTGCTTTGCGCATTCTATCATCTGCTCCAGCTCTTTGCTTCCAATGCTGTACTGCATAAATTCAGAAATCGCCGACTTCACTTCATGAATATATCCAATTTTCTTCAAATTGCTCCCAATTGCCGGTAGTTCTGTTTCCAATGTAATCGCTACTTTACGCAAAATAAGACTCTTGCCAGTATCGTCCAGAATTGGTTTATCATTACCACCAACCTCTTCAAAAATACGATACGACAAGCGTCCAAAGCTCAAAACATCAATATTCATAATACCATGCTTATCGTGCATATCCACAATATCCTTCTGTGTCTGCATGGTAAACTGGTCTGGTACAATTACCAAATAATTCGTGCGTGGATTCTTCTTCGACCACTCAATAACATCCCTATACAACTGATAACTCTTACCAGCTCCTGAACCCCCGATATAAAACCGCAATCCCATCTGTGTAACCATACCTTTCTCTCACAAATTACCCTGTATTTATAATTTACAGTATAGCACTTTGGCACAGAACTGACTATTACGGATATAGATTTATTTTACATGGATAATGAGCCGCCAGGAAGCAACGATCATGCTGGTTTCAGCGATTGCAGAAAGTAGCTGTATGCCTATAGTTGTGACTCCTGCACGTCCCATGGCATAAAAACAAAGAAAAAATAGAATAAGTACTGGAAGAATACGGTAAATCCACTGCAGAATTTCATAACGTTTATCCACATTTTCCTTCTGCGAAGTTCCTTCTTCTTCCAATATACGGCATTGAACAACTGCTCCGAAACGGCAGAAATTACGGGCTGCCTGATAGGTTTCTCCATTTAATTCAAATTCTGGATACATACTTTCCTTTGTAATAATCATGTCCAAATCATTTTCATCTGCATATTTGCATAATTCATCCGTGAATTCTCTTGCATCTTTAATCATACTGTCCGGCATAAAGCTGAAATTCTTTTTTTGATGTTCCACTATTTTTTTGAAATCTTCTATAATTATTGCAAACTTTCCGCCCTGTTCTTCTTCTTTTGCGATATATGCCAATCCCTTATCTACATTTAAAGAGTCAATGCTTTCGTTCTCTATAATTTTACAGCTTCGAATCGCTGCATCGGTATCATTTCTCTGCATTTCCAATTTTTCTTTTTGTGTCTGTAAGGCTTCTCCGAAAGGGATTGTCCGCTCCATCACTTTTTTTATTTCTGCAATTGGCATATCCAGTTTCCTGAGCAGTTTTATCACTTTGATGTCGTGAATCTCCGCTTCTCCATAATCGCGATATGCGTTGGTTCCGTTTCTTTTTGGTGATAAAAGTCCCTGCTTCTCATAAAAACGAATATTTTGCTTCGTAACCCCTGTCAATTCTTCCACCTGTTGAATATTCATGTGCAACTCCCTTTCTTATACGATACCAGATTCTTTTATAACTATAAAGCTTATACCTGGTATAATGTCAATCCCTTTTACACCTGAATCCTATTATATAAAACAAATACCAAAAGAAACAACTTTCGTTTCCTTTGGCACCCAATTCAAAATAAATTATTTCTATAGATATTTAATTCTCCAGCACACTATCATTGCCTTCCGGCAGTACCATTGCAAGTATAATTCCGATGACAGCAGCTAATGCGAGTCCCGAGATTGTAACGGTTCCATAAACTGGAATACTGTCACAGCCAATACCAATTACCAGAATAATCGCAGCTATTAACAGATTTCTGCTGTTTCCAAAGTTTAATCTGGAATTAATTAATATACGTACTCCGACTGCTGATATCATTCCGTAAAGAACAATGCTGATTGCACCGGTTACAGGTCCGGGAATACTGGAAATAAATCCACCAAATTTACCGAAGATACCTAAGATAATTGCAAATACTGCTGCGGTACGAATAACCGCTGGATCATATACCTTCGTGACTGCAAGAACACCGGTATTTTCACCATAGGTGGTATTCGCCGGTCCGCCTAATAATCCTGCAAATGCAGTTGCAACACCATCTCCTAAGATGGTTCTGTGGATACCCGGGTCTACCATAAAGTTCTTTCCAACTACCGCACCATTGGTTGTGATATCACCTACATGCTCAATCATCGTTACCAGCGCGATAGGTGCAATCGCAATAATCGCATCCATTTTAAATACTGGAACAGTGAAAAGTTGTGCTACAATATCTTTATCCATAAAGGATAATATATGTGCCTGCTGCACGGCTGTGAAGTCACAGAAACCAAGTGGCAGACATACTAAATATCCAATAATAATTGCGAAAAGAATCGGCATTAGATTAAAAATGCCCTTTGCAAATACAGATATAATAACTACTGTTGTTAAAATAACAAGTGTTACCGATATTGCTTTTAAGCTAAATTCTCCATTATAGTAGAACGCACTGTTAATTGCCGTAGAGCTTAAACGTAGACCGATTACAATGATAATCGGACCTGTTACAATCGGTGGTAAAAGCTTATTTACCTTTTCATACCCAAAAATCTTGATTAATGCAGCAAATACTGCATACACTAACCCCGCTACAATCAATGCACCCTTCACTTCGGAAAGCTTTGTAATAAAATTCGGGTCCCCCATTCTTGAGTCACCGATAATCGCTATAATTCCGCCCATAAATGCAAAGCTAGAGCCTAAGAATACGGGCACCTTCTTCTTTGTAATCCAATGGAACAGTAATGTTCCAACACCTGCACAAAACAATGTAATGGATGTATTTAATCCGGTTAAAGCCGGAACCAATACGGTCGCTCCAAACATTGCCAGGGTATGTTGAATACCCAGAATCAGTTTTTGTTTCATGGTTCTTTCTTCACTCACCTTTTTGTCCTCCGTTTTTTTGTTTTTGCAAGATTAACAAAAGTTATCTTGTCACATTCTTAAGCCATTTCTTTTTCTTATAGCGCATAAGACTAAATGGAATCTTAATCAATTCATCACACATTAATACTACATATACTATCTCTACCGGTAAATGCAGCACAAATGCAGCAATTGCACCAAGCATAATAGAGCCACACCACATCGACAGGCAATCCATCAGTAATCCAAACTTCGTATCTCCTCCGGCACGCAGAACACCTACTATAATAACAGTATTGAATGCTTGACCGATAACATAGTATGACATAACCAAAAGAAATGTATTCATATAAGCTGCTGTAGTGCCAGTAAAATTCAATCCAGATATAATAAACGGTCTTATTAACAGAATAATCACACCACCCAAAGCACCGAAAACTAATGCCAAATGTACAAATTTCTTTCCATATATCTCTGCAATCTTATCCTTTTGTTCTCCGATTGCCTTTCCTATCATAATGGCTGTTGCATTTCCAATTCCGAATACAATTACCATCGCGAGCTGCCTGGTTACCTGCACGACTGAATTCGCTGCTACTGCACTGCTGCCCAGATGTCCAACAATCGCTGCGTTTGCTGAGTAACCAAGTCCCCATATCATCTCATTGATAATTACCGGTCCACTGTAATGGAAGAAATCTTTTCGTAACATCTTATCCTGCTTCCATAAATAAAGAAATCTAATCTGTACCTCTTTATTCACTTTTGTTGCATAGATAATCATAATTATCAACTCCAAAATACGCGCACATAAAGTACCAATAGCAGCCCCCTCAATTCCCATTGCAGGTGCCCCAAATAATCCAAAAATCAGAATTGCATTTAATATGACATTCAAACAGAGGGAAGCCGCATAAACCACGGTTGCAATTACTACTTTTTCAACACTTTTTATCAGATTCAGATACACCATGGTAATCGCTATCATCGGATAGGTAAAAGCAATAATACGAAGATATTTTACCCCTTCCACGATTACTTCCGGTTCACTCGTAAAAATATGCATAATTGGTACCGGTATAATAAGTGTCGCTGCGGTAAATATAATGCTTACTATGATTCCGAGACGCATGGAAATACCAATAATCTTTTCGATTGCTTCAATATCCCTTTTCCCCCAATATTGTGCAATCAGTACGCATGCCCCTGACGTAGTACCAAATAGAATTAGGTTCAGTATGAAAAAGACCTGTCCCGCTAAAGACGCACCTGACAAAACAGTTTCCCCAACTTTTCCGAGCATAATTACATCGGCTGCCATAACACCGACATTGATTAAGTTCTGAATTGCCATTGGTATTACTAATGAAATTACCCTTTTGTTAAAATCTTTGTTTATTGTATTCACTACGGCCCCTATTCTTGCCTCAAAAAAAGACGCTGACAGAATTACCAACGTCTTTTCATTTGTTATGCTTTTCTTTAATCTATAGGAAGTATAGCAAATATTCATCTAGCTTGCAATATCAAATATTGCCCTTTTTCGACAATATAGTGCCCAGCAGATTTTTCTATCCTGGGTTTTCTTTATCCTAGATTTTCTACTGATACAATCTCTATTTCTTCTTTTTCCAGGACTGCACGAATCTTCTGCACAAAAGCAAGTGCCTTCTCTCCATCTCCATGTACACATACAGAATCTGCCTGAATCGGGATATCTTTTCCAGTAATACTGGTAACTTTCCCTTCTTTTATCATACGAATCACGAGACTTACCGCCAGCTCCTCGTCTGTTATCATAGAGCCTTCTTTTGTCCTCGCAACTAACGAACCATCTTCCATAGGCTCTGTCTGCAAATACTTCCTTTGCTGCCGGAAGACCTATCTCCTCTGCTGCAATCAGCATCTGGCTTCCAGACAGTCCCAGCAAAATTAATTCTGGATTTACTTCCTGAATACCCTCGCAAATCGCCCTTGCCAGTTTGTAGTCTTTCCCTGCCATATTATATAAGGCTCCATGTGGTTTTACATGCTGCATTTTTACTCCGTTTGACTTACAAAAAGCATCCAGAGCTCCTATTTGATACATTACATACGCCTTTGCATCTGCGGGTGACATATTCATATTACGTCTGCCAAATCCGGAAATCCTGGATGTGCGCCTATGGCTACTCCAGCCTTCTTTGCCATAACCACCGTCTTTGCCATTACGACGGGATCCGAAGCATGATACCCGCATGCAACATTCGCTGATGTTATGAAAGGAATCACTTTATCGTCCATTCCAATTGTATAAGCTCCAAAACTTTCGCCCAAATCACAGTTCAAATCTACTTTATACATTTCACAATTGTCCTTCTTTCTCTAGATTCCACTTTATGTCAACTACCCTTTCAATGAAACATTTTTTATGTCAGTAACCAGCATATGGTCCGGCGCATGGGTAATGCAAAATGCCGGTTTAGTATTCATCATAACGGACTACGGAGTCACCCCATATCCTGTACTGTTGTCAATGCACCGCCCTGTATGACCTTGATTCCCATCTGAAGCACACCTTTCTTATACTGTCTAAACATTGAAACAATCTTTGTGAAATTTTAATCATTCTTAATACTTTTTGCAACTATACAAGCCCTGCGCTACCTGCGACTCAATACTGGCATATTCTGCTGCATTTATCGGTACGAAGCGAATGTACTGTCCTGCCTGATACAAAAGCGGTTTCTCCCGGTTCGGGTCATATGGTTTGACCGGTGTCTTTCCAATCAACTGCCATCCACCCGGTGATGCCAATGGATAAATTCCCGTCTGTTCGCCACCAATCCCAACTGCACCCGCCTCTATTTTCACCCGCGGTGTTGCAAGCCGTGGTGTATATAGCCTTTTATCCATACCACCCAGATAAGCAAATCCCGGCAAAAATCCCAGCATATAAATTAAGTAATCTGTTCCGCTGTGAAGTGCAATCACTTCCTCCCGAGACAGTTTCGTATGCGCACATACATTTTGCATATCCGGTGAAAATTCTGCATCATAGCATACCGGTATCTCAATAATCACTTTTTCTGTAGTTGTTTCCACTGCTAATTGCCGCAATAACTGCTTTATTTTCTTCGTCATTTTCTTATGAGATGTCTTTTGGCAATCGTAATATACCATTAAGGAACGAAAAGTAGGCACAGTTTCCACCACACCCGCAATTTTCTCAGCATTTATCCGCTGATTCAGGTCGCGAATGCCTGCATTGATATCTGCTGCTATCCGATTCCCAAATTCTACACACAACGTCGACTCTCCCACCACTAAGATTTTAATATTATTCATTTTCATTCCTATTCCGTCATTATACAGACACACTCATTTCATAAAAGACTTGTTCTACAAACAATATCTTAGACTGCGTCTTTTACCGCCTTAGAGATGCTTTGCACAGAAGAATGGTACTCACCATTCCATCCATTTCCGGCATCTTATGAGGTCTTAATAGGAATCCAGTCATTATGTAAACCAGTTATCCTGCCTGTACATTTTTTATTACTTCTTTTGCCGCGTGCATGGTTAATGGTTCTCCTGTATATGCGCGGCTTCCTGCATAGAGAATGCGGCATACGCCATATCCCCTCGGGTCCAAATTCATCAACTGATCCAGATTATCTCCAATATTCAGTTCTGCTAATTTTTCCTTCGTCATCTTTCTAACCATGCCTTTCTTATTTTTAAGCCCTTTTATAAACTTTAACGCCCACTTCTTTTTCAAATCGGTCAATATAGCCAATCTGCAATTTATGTAATGTTTCTTTATCCCTGCCCCCTACCGGTTTGCCATCGATTTCTGATACCGGTACACATAGGGCACCGGAGCTACTGACAGCCTCATCACAGTCAAATAATTCTTCCAATGTAAAAGGTCTGATTTCTGTTGGAATACCCTGCTCCTCACAGATTTGAAGCAGATGCTTCCTGATAATACCCGGCAAAATCAAATTGTCCGTTGGTGGTGTTATAAAGACACCCTCTTTAATCATATTAATATTGCTGTATGCGCATTCTGTTACTCTGTCCCCCCTATGAAGAACCGCTTCATTGCATCTACACATTTCTGTAATTCTACTGACAATTCTTCTCTGCTATATTGGAAAGGAATCTCTAATAATTTGAAACTATTATAGAAGCGGTCCAGATGGTCTTCCAATGCAAATATCTTTCTATTCACCGCATAAGTAGCGTCATAAACGCCATCGCCAAAATACATTGCTCTGTCATTCATTGGAACCTGCATTTCCTCCAATTCGTCTATTTTCCCATTATAATATCCCACAGTCTTCATAATTTTTTTCTCCTTTTTTTTTAAATAAAAAGGGTCAATCATTTTTCTCGTGGGATTGCCACCACATAGTGTATTGGTTAGTTACGCCACCCTTGACAGGATGGAAAAGCAATGCTGTTCGTTTATTACCGACGGCGAAGAACTCAAGAACAATCT
>JAQUYA010000131.1 GCA_028692055.1 Lachnospiraceae bacterium
ACCTCCCGTACCATCTCCGGATCCAGCGCTGCGGTCACTTCATCGAAAAGCAATACCTCTGGGTGCATACAAAGTGCTCTGACAATGGCAGCCCTTTGCTTTTGTCCTCCTGACAGCTGGTTGGGATAACTATTCCGTTTATCCAGTAGCCCCACTCTTTTCAAAAGTGTTTCTGCTTCCGCCACGACTTCCTTTTTCTCTCTATGCTGCGCTTTCTGAGGTCCCAGACAGATATTATCCAGAATCGTCATATGCGGAAATAAGTCATAGCTTTGAAATACCATGCCAACCTTCTGGCGCACAAGATGCATCTTTTTCTTCTGGTTACTGATTTGTTCCCCACGAAGGTAGATCTCTCCTTCCTGAATATCCTCCAAACCGTTGATACAACGAAGCAGGGTGCTCTTACCACAACCGGAAGGTCCTAAGACAACCACTACCTCTCCCTGCTTTATGTGTAACGAAATGTCATTCAAAATGACGGCTTCTCCATAATTTTTCTTCAAATGCTTTATCGATAATACCGCTTCTTTTTCTTTCATCGAATCTCTATCCTTTCCAGATTTTTTCTAATTTTATCGATAACATCGATATCGGGTAACACACAATGAAATAGAGGAAGAAAATAACTCCATAAATCCATATTGCCGCGGTTGGTACGGTTAAGCGATTGGCTTCAATAATCTGCTGTCCCACCTTTACCACCTCTACGACTCCGATTAAGACAATCAGTGAAGTCGTTTTAATCATTCTGGTTATCAAATTAATTGCCAATGGAAGTAATCTGCGTATCGTCTGTGGAATGATAATATACCTGTAAATCTGCGATTGGGTAAGTCCAATCGCCCTGCCACTTTCGTATTGGTGTTTTGGTATGGATTGAAGGGCGCCTCGGACTAAATCCCCCATCTCAGCCATTCCCCACATCACAAATACGATGATGGCAGCCAGTTCCCCTGAAATAGATATTCGAAATGCTTTTGTAACACCAAAATATACAATAAAAAGTAATACCAGCTGTGGCATGATACGGATAAATTCCAAATAAATTCTACTCAGCCCTTTGGTTATCGGATTCTTCCAGGTCATAAGCATTCCAAGCAGGATACCAAGTACGATGGAAACAGCTACCGATATAAGTGAAATACGAATGGTAACCCACAATCCTGTCAGCAGTCGAATTAAATTTCTGCCCTGAAATAAAACACTAATTCCCCATTCCTGCATAACGTAACTTCCTTTCTATCAGACTAAACACAATTGAAATCGGTAATAAAATAATCAGATATGCAATTACCAGCATCAGCAGTGCCTCGTCTGTTTTGTAATACAGACCTATCAAATCCTTTGCCACATACATCAAATCCGCCAGTGCAACTGCACTAAATACCGAGGTTTCTTTTATTAGAAATATAATGTTGGCACTAAATGCTGGCATGGAAATTGCAATTGCCTGTGGTAATACGATATAGCGAAGTACCTGCCATTTCGTAAGTCCGATGCTCAATCCTGCTTCCGTCTGAATCTTTGCGACTGCCTCAATTCCACTTCGAAAAGCTTCTGACATATAACTTCCGCCTAAAAATATCATTCCAATGACTGCGCAGGTTTCCGAGCTAAATCGAATCCCTATTTTTACCAGTCCGAAATATAAGAAAAACAATTGAATCAAAAGCGGTGTATTTCTGGATAATTCTATGTAGGCACCGATGATTCTCTGTAAAACCGGTACCCGGTAGTATCGAATCATACTGCATAGAAAGCCTAAAATAATTGCTCCCAGGATTCCGATTACTGCTATCCGCATGGTTAATTTCGCTGCCTCTATATAAAGTGGGCTGTATTCCCTGATAAATGCAAAGTCCATAATTTGTTCCATCTTTCCTATGTTTATTTGTAACTATTCTATTTACTATTTACTATTTCATTTTTCTTTTTATTCCCATTTGCGCACTATTTCACGTACTAGTGATGCTTTTATTCTCTCACTTATTGCTGCATCGTTTATTTCCTACTAAGTTGATAGGTTTAATATGTTTATTATAATATTACAATCGTTTACCTTTGTCAACCACTAAAATCAAAAAAAGCACTCTGTTTATCCTTTGATAAACAAAATGCTTTTTTCCACTATTAACCGTATTATCTATTATAATCATCTAAAAAACAATAGTCTTCACCCTGTCTATGATAACCAATTACTTTTTCCAGATTAATATTCTGCACGCTCTTAAAAATATTCATTTCTATTACATCACTAACACTCCGAAACTGCTGCACCAGCTCTTTCATCTCTTCCCTTTTGGATCCTCTGCCACCACCGCAGCTGCTACAATTTTCCGTGAATCTGCATGCACACTGAATAAACTGTAGCTGGTTATAATCACGCCATGCCTTTACCGCTTCCTCTTTTATCAGGTACAAAGGTCTGATTAATTCCATACCCTCAAAGTTCTGGCTGTGAAGCTTTGGCATCATGGTTTCAATTTTTCCGCTGTATAACATCCCCATCAGAATCGTTTCTATTACATCATCATAATGATGTCCAAGTGCTATTTTATTGCAGCCCAGTTCCTGCGCCTTGCTATACAAATAGCCTCGCCTCATTCTCGCACACAAATAGCAGGGACTATCATCCACCGTTGCTACAATATTAAAAATATCCGTTTCAAATACCGTAAGTGGAATACCTAAAAGCTTTGCATTATCCTCAATAATCTGCCAGTTTTCTGCATTATATCCTGGATTCATTACTAAAAATACCACTTCAAAATTATTTTTTCCATGCCGCTTCAATTCCTGCATCAGCTTTGCCAGCAGAATGGAATCTTTCCCTCCGGAAATGCATACTGCTATCTTGTCACCATCTTGTATTAATTCATACTCATTGATTGCTTTGGTAAATTTTCTCCAGATATTCTTTCGGAATTTCTTGATAATGCTGCGTTCAATTTCTTCTGTTTTTTCCTGCATAAATGCTTCTTTGCTTACAAATCTGCTTAACTGCAAACGAAGCAGGGAACGATATCCGCCCTCAATATTATAGGCATCGTACCCCGCTTCTGTTAATAATTCTACTACGTCCCGACTCTGCTCTCCGGTATGACACAACATATACAGCCTCGCTTTTTTAATTTCTTCGCCCTTCATTTGCAAATTCTGTTGCAATGTTTTCTCTATATAACCTGCATCTTCATTAAATTCTACCTTTTCAAATACTGCCTTTGGAATATTCACCGCATTTGAAAAACTTCCTTTTTCAAATGCTTCCTTATCACGAATATCTATAATACAGTTCCTATCCTTATCATCTTTACAACGCTCTATTTTTTCTAGTTCTTCTACCGTAATACGATTCACATTGTTCCTCTTTCTAATTCCTATTAATTCGCTAGGTTTTCAACGCATATCGTATTACGAAATTATGCTCTTGTCAAGTGTTCTAAAAAGTACTTATGTATGTCCGTACTCTGCGTCAATTCGGGGTGAAATGCCAGAGCAATCTGATTGCGAAACTGCGCAGCTACAATATTTTCATCTACCTTTGCCAGAATTTCTACTCCTTCCCCTGCCGCCTCTATAAAAGGAGCTCGGATAAAACGCAGAGGCACTTTTCCAACATGCTTTACTTCCATCTCCACTTCAAAGCTGCCCAGCTGACGACCATACGCATTTCTCTTTACGGTAACTGGCATTGTTCCAAAATACACATTTTCGTCATTGGAAATATGCTCTGCCAGAAGAATCAGTCCCGCACAGGTTGCAAGCACCGGCATGCCGGACTTAATTTTTTTACGCAATGGTTCCAGCAAATCCAATTCTCGCAATAATTTACCCATTACGGTGCTTTCTCCACCCGGCAATACCAGTGCATCAAAGTCCTGTTCCAAATCCGTCTTTTTCCGTATTTCAAATACCGTTGCCCCAAGACCGGTGAGCATTCTCTCATGCTCGATAAAGGCTCCCTGTACTGCTAAGACTGCTACCCTCATCATTTACCACGCTCCGCCATTAATAGTTCTATCTCACTCTCATTGATTCCGACCATAGCATCGCCCAAATCTTCTGACAATTCTGCCAAAATCTTTGCGTCCTTATAATTTGTTACCGCTTTCACAATCGCTGCTGCTCTCTTTGCTGGATTGCCTGACTTAAAGATTCCAGAACCGACAAATACTCCTTCTGCTCCTAACTGCATCATCAGTGCTGCATCTGCTGGGGTTGCTACCCCACCTGCCGCAAAATTTACAACTGGAAGTTTTTTATGCTCATGTACATATTTTACTAATTCATACGGCGCTTCTAATTCCTTTGCTGCCTGAAATAATTCACTTTCCTCACGTGCGGAAAGCTCTGCAATCTGTCGGTTCATCTTACGCATATGGCGAACTGCCTGTACGATATCTCCCGTTCCAGGTTCTCCCTTTGTCCGTATCATGGAAGCACCTTCATTGATACGTCGTAGTGCTTCTCCCAAATCTTTGGCACCACACACAAAAGGCACCTTGAACTTCGTTTTATCAATATGATAAACATCATCTGCTGGAGAAAGCACTTCACTTTCGTCAATATAATCGATTTCAATGGCTTCCAGAATCTGCGCTTCTACAAAGTGTCCGATTCTTGCTTTTGCCATTACCGGAATGCTTACTGCCTTTTGAATACTCTTAATCATCTTCGGGTCACTCGTACGTGCCACACCGCCTGCCGCACGGATATCGGCTGGTATTCTTTCCAATGCCATAACCGCGCATGCTCCTGATTCTTCTGCAATTTTAGCCTGCTCCGGTGTCGTCACGTCCATGATGACACCACCCTTCAGCATCTGTGCCAGTTCCTTATTCAATTCATATCTTTCATTTATTTCTGCCATGTTTTTCTTCTCTCCTTCTGCTTTTCGTTGTATACATTTTTTAATTTGAGTTTTACAGATTTAGAAATTCTTTTTATATTTCCGCGCGCGTTACATACATGCATAAATGTTTCTATCCTTCTACGTATGAATGTTTCCTTATCTTAGCACTTGTCTGGTATGCTTTGTATATCCATTTTATATATTTTTATGCATACCAGTTTTTCATATTGAAATACTTGCAGAAATAAAAAGAACCATCCTTTTCAGAACGTATTCCAAAAGAATGGTTTTTGTCTATTCTATCTATTTATTGAAGGATGGAGAAATCTGGTGCATATATCATATCCTCTTTTTTTTGTTCTTTCTCCAAAAACATTATGAAATACACCGGAATATATTTTATTTTTCCCTGCACAGTTCCTATATCGTTGCAAAAAACCATTGCCTGCTCTACATTATAATTTTTCACCTCTAAAACATGATTTAAAGCCAAATGCCTTGTATAATCTTTACCAGATTTTATTTCCAGCGGAAGTACTTTCCCTTGATATTCTATTAGAAAATCCAACTCACCTTGCTTTTTATTATTAT
>JAQUYA010000035.1 GCA_028692055.1 Lachnospiraceae bacterium
AAAAATTTAAATAAAGGGTATATGCTGGGAGAAGAAAGACTGCCCATTCTAAAGAATATAAATTTTCATGTGGATGAAGGAGAATTTGTAGCAATACTGGGTCCCTCTGGTTCTGGTAAAACCACATTTATGAATGTTATCGGTTGTATGGACATCGCCGACGATGGAGAGTACTTTCTGGATGGACTTTCTATTCATAAAATGCCGGAGGAACAATTAACTGAAATCAGAAATAAAGAGATTGGTTTTATTTTTCAGAATTACCAATTAATTTCAACCTATACCGTATTACAAAATATTATCATGCCATTATTAATGCGTGGCATGGACCACAAAGAAGCAGAAGCCCAATGTATAGATACGATTAAATTACTTGGTATTGACCATCGTCTGGACCATAAACCTTCCGAGCTGTCAGGCGGACAAAAACAAAGAGTATCCATTGCCAGAGCCATGGCAGGAAATCCAGCAATCCTATTGGCAGATGAGCCAACGGGTGCGCTGGATACCAATAGCGGGAAAGAAGTTCTTAAATTATTTCAGCAGTTAAACAGCATGGGACACACCATCGTCATGATTACACATGATTTAAAGGTTGCCCAGTCTGCAAAGCGAATTTGTAAAATCGTAGATGGAAGACTTTCAGAATATAAACATGAATAAGGCATATTTCTATGCTAAAATTTACCACAAGCCTAAAAAGAGATGCATTAAAATTATTTCTTATTTTGATGCATCTCTTTTTAGGCTTGTCATAAGGTGAACGGAAGAGAGGGAAATTAACAAATATAATTTTAGAGTTTACTAGTTGAATGCCAAAAAGTGTTGTGCTATAATTAGACGATTATGCGAAAGGATAAATAGGTGACGAAATGAAGGCATTTTTAATATTGGAAGATGGCACCGTTTTTGAGGGAACTCACATCGGAGCATCAAAAGAAATTATTAGTGAAATAGTTTTTAACACGTCTATGGCGGGGTATTTGGAAGTACTTACGGATCCATCTTATGCTGGACAGGCTGTATGTATGACATATCCATTGATTGGTAATTATGGTATCTGCGAGGAAGATATGGAATCAAGGAAACCGTGGCCAGATGGATTTATTGTTAGAGAATTATCAAGAATTCCAAGCAATTTTAGATGTGATGGCACGATTCAAGACTTTCTTGTAAAACATGACGTACCGGGTATCGCTGGTATTGATACACGTGCTCTTACAAAAATCTTACGTGAAAAAGGTACGATGAATGGCTGTATTACCACCAATGAAGCGTATGTACTTGATGAAATTATCCCAAAATTAAAAGCCTATACAACCGGTAAGGTTGTAGAAAAAGTGACCTGTGAAAATAAATATAAGGTAAATGGTTCAGCTACACTTGCAGAAAATGGACCTATTTCCGGCAGCAGCCAATATACCGGTGAAAAAGAATTAAAACCTTCGCTTGTTCGTGTATTAAATGGGAAAGGAAAAAAAGTTGCACTCCTTGACCTTGGTGCAAAAGATAATATTATCGCTTTACTTCAAAAAAGAGGCTGCGAAGTTACTATTTACCCGGCTCTTACAAGTGCAGCAGAAATTATTGCCGATGCACCGGACGGAATTATGTTGACGAATGGACCTGGTGACCCAAAAGAATGCACATCCATCATTTCTGAAATCAAGAAACTTTATGATACAAACATCCCAATTTTTGCAATTTGTTTAGGTCACCAGTTAATGGCATTGGCAACCGGCGCAGACACTTATAAAATGAAATATGGCCACCGTGGAGGTAATCACCCGGTAAAAGACCTGCAGACGAATAAGGTCTATATATCCTCACAGAACCATGGTTATGTAGTAGATACCACGAAGCTGGATGCTAAGATAGCAGCTCCTGCATTTGTAAATGTAAACGATGGAACAAATGAAGGTCTTTCCTATACAAATAAGAATATCTTTACCGTACAGTTCCATCCGGAAGCATGTCCAGGCCCACAGGACTCAGGTTATTTGTTTGACCGGTTTATTAAAATGATGGAGGGTGAGAAGAATGCCTAAGAATCCGAATATAAAAAAAGTATTAGTAATTGGTTCCGGTCCTATCGTAATTGGACAGGCTGCAGAATTTGACTATGCAGGAACACAGGCATGCCGTTCCCTGAAAGAAGAGGGACTGGAAGTTATTCTGGTAAATTCCAACCCAGCAACTATCATGACCGACAAGGACATCGCGGATAAAGTATATATTGAACCGTTAACCGTAAAAGTATTGGAGCAATTAATTGCCTCAGAGAAACCGGACAGTGTATTACCGACACTGGGTGGACAGGCAGGATTAAATCTCGGTATGGAGCTTGCAGAGGCGGGCATCCTGGATAAATATGGTGTGAAATTAATCGGTACAACGCCGGAAACCATTAAAAAAGCGGAAGACCGTCTGGAATTTAAGGAAACAATGGAAAAGATTGGAGAACCATGCGCTCCGTCACTGGTAGTAGAGGACATTCAGTCAGGTGTAGAATTCGCTAAGAAAATTGGCTATCCGGTTGTACTTCGTCCTGCTTATACATTAGGAGGCAGCGGCGGTGGTATCGCACATACACAGGTAGAATTAGAAGAAATTCTTGAAAATGGTTTGCGACTCAGCCGTGTAGGACAGGTTCTGGTAGAGCGTTGTATTGCGGGCTGGAAGGAAATCGAATACGAAGTAATGCGTGACGCAAATGGGAACTGTATTACGGTATGTAATATGGAAAACATTGACCCGGTTGGTGTTCATACCGGTGACAGTATCGTTGTTGCACCTTCACAGACTTTGGGCGATAAAGAATACCAGATGCTTAGAAGCTCTGCTTTGAATATTATCAATGAATTAAATATTACAGGTGGATGTAATGTACAGTATGCACTTCATCCAACCAGCTTTGAATATTGTGTTATCGAGGTAAATCCTCGTGTCAGCCGATCTTCTGCACTTGCTTCTAAAGCAACTGGTTATCCAATTGCAAAGGTGGCAGCGAAGATTGCACTTGGTTATACACTGGATGAAATCAAAAATGCGATTACGCATAAAACCTATGCAAGCTTTGAGCCAACGCTTGACTACTGTGTGGTAAAGATTCCACGGCTCCCATTCGACAAATTTATTACCGCAAAGAGAACACTTACTACACAAATGAAAGCAACCGGAGAAGTTATGAGTATCTGCACCAACTTTGAAGGTGCACTCATGAAAGCAATCCGTTCTTTGGAGCAGCATGTGGACTGTCTGCAAAGCTATGATTTTTCAGAATTAAATAAAGAAGAACTACTAGAACGATTGAAAGTAGTCGATGACCAGAGAATTTATGTAATCGCAGAAGCAATTCGCAAAGGGATTGATTATGATACCATTCATGCAATTACCATGGTGGACTGCTGGTTTATTGATAAGCTTGCAATTTTGGTGGAGATGGAACAGGCATTACAAAAAGGACCATTGACCATAGCCTTGTTAAAGGAAGCAAAGAGAATTGAATTCCCGGACAATGTCATTGCAAGACTGAGCGGAAAGACAGAAAAAGAAATCAAAGAGATGCGCTATACAAATGGTATTACGGCATCCTTTAAGATGGTAGATACCTGCGCGGCTGAATTTGAAGCAAGTACCCCATACTACTATTCCTGCTTTGATGGTGAAAATGAAGCAGCTGAAACCAACCCACCCAAAAAGGTTCTGGTACTAGGTTCTGGTCCTATTCGTATTGGACAGGGTATTGAATTTGATTATTGTTCCGTTCACAGCACCTGGGCATTTAGCAAAGAAGGATATGAAACCATTATTGTTAATAACAATCCAGAAACAGTAAGTACGGATTTCGATATCGCCGACAAACTTTACTTTGAACCACTTACTCCGGAAGATGTTGAAAATATCGTGAATATCGAAAAACCGGATGGAGCTGTTGTTCAGTTTGGTGGACAGACGGCAATCAAATTGACCGAAAGCCTTATGAAAATGGGTGTTCCAATTCTTGGAACCAGTGCAGAAAATGTAGATGCAGCAGAAGATAGAGAATTATTTGATAAAATTCTGGAGGAATGTGAGATACCACGTCCTTCCGGCGGAACTGTTTATACCGCAGAAGAAGCAAAGAAAGTAGCAAATAAATTAGGCTATCCAGTATTGGTACGTCCATCCTATGTATTAGGCGGACAGGGCATGCAAATTGCTATTTCCGATGATGAAGTCGAAGAATTTATGGAAATTATCAACCGAATTGCACAGGATCATCCGATTCTGGTAGATAAATATCTGATGGGAAAAGAAATAGAAGTGGATGCCGTTTGTGATGGTACCGATATTCTGATTCCAGGTATTATGGAGCATATTGAGAGAGCCGGTGTTCACTCAGGTGACAGTATCTCCGTATATCCAGCCCAGACCATTAGCCAGCATGTAAAAGACACCATTGCAGAATATACAAGAAGACTTGCAAAATCGCTGCATGTCATTGGATTGATTAATATTCAGTTTATCGCAGTTGGAGAAGATGTCTATGTCATTGAGGTAAACCCACGTTCTTCTCGTACGGTTCCTTATATCAGCAAGGTTACCGGTATTCCAATCGTGGACCTTGCTACACAGGTTATCATCGGAAAATCAATTCGGGACTTGGGATATGAACCGGGACTTCAGCCAGAAGCAGACTATATTGCAGTTAAGATGCCGGTATTCTCTTTCGAGAAGATTCGTGGAGCAGAAATCAGCCTCGGACCGGAAATGAAATCTACCGGAGAGTGTCTAGGTATTGCAAAGACCTTTGATGAGGCACTATATAAAGCATTTTTAGGTGCAGGCATTGATTTGCCAAAATACAAGCAAATGATAATTACAGTAAAAGATGCCGACAAGGGCGAAGCAATCGAACTTGGTAAAAAATTCGAGAAATTAGGATATACTATATATGCAACGAGAAGTACGGCAGCTGCATTGCAGGATGCAGGAGTAAAGGCACGTAAAGTAAATAAAATCAATCAGGAATCACCAACCGTAATGGACCTTATCCTTGGTCACAAGATTGATTTGGTTATCGATACACCGACACAGGGACGTGACAAATCCAGGGATGGTTTCTTAATCCGCAGAACTGCAATCGAAACCGGCGTAAACTGTATTACCTCATTAGATACTGCAGATGCACTCGCAACAAGCCTCGCAAATGTAGAATCACACAAGCTAAACCTTATCGATATCGCAAAACTTTAAATTCCACGCTGACAATGAGTCATGCTAAGAGAAAGAAACCACCTTATGTGTCATGCTTGCATGTAAACATAAGGTGGTTTCTTTCTCTTAATAGGACGAAGTCCGTGACCGAGATGGAGCGATAGCGTAATCGAGGTTGCATGACGGAGTGAGCCTCCTTCTCACCGTCTAACAGTATGATTATATCAATTATATAGGATGGAAAGGATAGTGGGATAATTATTCAGAGTAAGTTCCAATACAAATGAAAAATATGCTAAAACCATTGACATTGCAAGGCTTCTTGGTATAATGAAGTTGAAACAAGAACTACACATAATAATATGCGTTTTGCATATATTATAATATCTGGACGCAACTTCCGGATTCTCCGCTGCGGAGAGTTTAAATATGAGCAGAATAAACTAAAGTTGCATTAAATGGCTCTGGTGCAAATCAGAGCCATTTTCAATGCTAAGAGAGGTTATATGTATAGTCCATACGAGTTAAAAGAGCTTACAGAGAAGCCACGAATTAACGATGTATCTCTGGAAACCCTTCGCCAATATTATGAATACTACTTAAATCCTTTTATCTATCATTATAATGTTACATACGCAGATGGAACAACAAAAGACTTAGAGTTACGATTTGATCACGATAACTTCTGCCATCTTTTGGGGATAGAATCCATCGTAAAAAAATCAGTAGCTTCTTCTGATTTGAAGGATTACAAAGGATTGCGTGGATGGGAAAATATTAGGAATGGTTCGATTGATATTGCAGCATTAAAGAAGATAAATAAGAAGCAGTTTATGAATGTAAAAGCAAAATATGTTTATTTCTATCTGATACCCAATCTTATTACAACTCCCCTTGCTGTCAATTATGATAAATCAAAAGTCACTCCACCAACTATGATAGAAAGTGAATTACTTTTTTACAGTTAGGTGGAAAATGATACTGCAATTATTCATTTGGGGTTAGAGCAGAAAACAGGTGCTTCCTATCGGATTCCAAGAACATTTTTTGTGGAAAAGGTAACATCAGATATAGCAGATATTTATGTGAAAAACCAAGAAAAAATAGAGGTTTCTGTTCAAAATCGAATTATATTACAATAAGTATATGCACCGCAGGAAGCAATCATACCGATTGCTCCTGTGGTGTTTTTTCTTTGCCCTGTTCCTGCTTCATCTGCAAGAACTGCTCCATATTCTGCTTTCAATTTAGCCACGTTCACAGCGTCTGGAAGGATGGATTTGCGCTGCAGCATACGTCCCGCACCACCGAATAGAATAATCTGATGATTCATACTTTCTAAGAAAGCGGTCTTTATCTTTGGCAGCTTCGTAGCGGTCATCATGCTGTAAGTCTTGGCAGCAATCTTTAAGTTTTCTTTCATTGCCCATCGTTGCAGTCCGGGACTGTCTGTGAATTTAGGATCATTCATGGTATCAATCAGAGAGCGCAGTGCCTTATCCTTTGGTGTATAGGAAGTCACACGTTCTTTCTTCTTCTCAATACGATTAGCAATCATTTTCTTTGTATAATTCTTCCCCAGAGCCTTTGCAGTACCACGCACAAATCGGTCTTTTCCGATTGGGCTGAAAGAGATGTATTTAGGTGCGTCTGCACCGTGAAAATGTACTCACAGCCCTCCGTATAGCCACTCCGTCATGCAACCTCGATTACGCTATCGCTCCATCTCGGTCACGGACTTCGTCCTATTAAGAGAAAAAAACTACCATATGTTTACATGCGAGCATGACACATATGATAGTTTTTTTCTCTTAGCATGACTCATGGTCAACGTGCAAAATTTAAGTTTTATAGAACCCTATGCTGGATAATTTAATTGGTTTTCACCTATATTGAGAAGGGTATTCTCTAGGTATTTGCCGGCAACATATTTTGCCATTGGAAGATTCATATCCAGATAGTTGCCACAATCTCTGGCAGCCGCACCGGGTACTTCACCTTCGAAATCACGAATAAAGGTAAACATGTCCTGCATAAGGGTGACGATGTCTTTGGATTCATAGTCGCCACCGAGAATCAAATAGAATCCGGTACGGCAGCCCATAGGACCAAAGTATACGACTTTATCCTTGTATGTTTCATTGTTACGAAGATAAGTAGCAGCGAGGTGCTCGATGGTGTGTATCTCGGCAGTGTTTAAAACCGGTTCCTGATTTGGTCTTGTAACACGCAAATCAAAGGTTGTGAGTGTTTCGTTACCAATGTGGTCTTTTCGGGATACGTAGATACCCGGAAGAAGAGTTAAATGATTTACTGTAAAGCTTGCAATTTTTTCCATTATAAGTTACCTACCATTTCTAACATTAATTTTACGGAACGTTCAATAGCTAAAGCTTCAAATGCCGGGTAATCCATTTCTGCACTGTCATCGGCCTTGTCTGAGATGGCACGAATTATCAGGAATGGAATTTGGTTTAAATAAGCAGTCTGAGCGATCGCAGCCCCTTCCATTTCGGTGCAGTATCCGCTGAAGGTATCGTGAATCCAGTTTTTCTTTACTTTATCTGAAATAAACTGGTCACCGCTTACTACACGTCCAACATAAGTTCCGATTTCCGGATTTACTTTTTTACAACATTTCTGAGCCAGTTCAATGAGTGCCGTATCGGCTTCAAAAGAGAGTACATCCATTCTTGGAACCTGTCCAAGTGGATAACCGAAAGCGGTCGTATCCATATCATGGTGCATTACATCTTTGGATAAAACAACGTCACCAATATTAATTTCATTTTTTAATGAGCCCGCAATACCGGTATTAATCAAGGCAGTTACCTTAAATTCATCCGCTAGAATCTGTGAGCATACAGCGGCATTTACTTTGCCGATTCCACTTCTTACAATTACTACATCTTTTCCAGATAGCTTACCGGAAAAAAAATCCATAGAAGCTTTCGTGACAACAGAAACCTGTGTCATGTGCTCCTTTAATTTGGCAACTTCTTCATCCATTGCACCAATAATACCTAACATATAGTTACTCCTATCTTCGTGTGCTGGCACGAGTACAAATTAATAGTTGAAAAGACTTTCCTTTCAACGTTATTTTCATTTTATTATTGTATCAATTTCATCACATACATGCAAGTAGCTATTCTCAACAGAAAGACCCTGCGTTTAAAGATAAACAAAATAAGGTATATACAATTTTAGTAATATGGGTAATACTGTTCATATAGAAAAAAGAAAGAGAGAAAATTAAGAATATGAAAAATAAAAGAAAAGTATGTAGTATCATTTGCGGATTAAGACAATCTCTTTAGTCGCATGTGGAAACAGGAATCAGGAAGAAGCACAGGTACAGGAGCAGCAGACTACAGAACAGCAGAGCAGCGCAGAATCAGGAAGCGAGACAACTACAGAAGTAATGAGCAGTGAGAGTAGTACGGAAGAATTGAATGAATCAGGGAATGGAATGCTGGATATTAAATTACCTGGGGGTGTGGAAAAGGTACTTGCAGAAAAGGAAAAGTATCCGGAACTGGAACAGATTATCATCGACAAATATGAGATACCCGAGGAAGCTCTGGCGTCAACCAGGTATTACTATAACTATATCGATATAGATGAAGATGGAACAGATGAAATAGTAGCAGTCATTGTGGGAATGTATACGAGTGGTTCTGGTGGAGATTCTGGATTGATTGTAAGAAAAAATGGGGACAGCTTAGAAATCGAGCAGACATTTACCTTAATACGGACTCCAATTATTATTAGCAGTCAGGCGACGAACGGAAGAAAAGATATTATCGTAATGCAATCTGGAGGTGGTGCAAAAACAGCATATAAGAGAATGACTTATCAGAATGGAAGCTATACCACGGTGGACCAGGCTGAGGAAGTGACCGATATGGACGCGATAGAGGGAACCGCCATTATTTGTAATGATATGGAATGGGATATGCAGACAGACAGCTCTATTCATTTGGCAAAATAAACAGTTTATTGATTTTCATGCGTGAAAGTAATATAATTTGTATCAGTTTAAAAGCAATAATTTGTAGTATAAATAAATCTTAAGGAGACAAGATTTAAATGGGAAAATATTTTGGTACAGATGGTTTTCGCGGAGAAGCAAATGTAATATTAACGGTAGAACATGCATATAAGATAGGCCGTTTTCTAGGCGCGTATTATGCTAAGGATGGGAGCTGCAAGGTTGCGATTGGAAAGGATACCAGGCGGAGTAGCTACATGTTTGAATATGCATTGGCCTCTGGGCTTACTGCATCTGGAGCAGATGCATATTTATTACATGTTACAACGACTCCCAGCGTATCTTATGTAGTGCGAACAGAAGATTTTGATTGTGGGATTATGATTTCTGCCAGCCATAATAAATACTGTGATAATGGAATCAAAATATTAAATGAAAAGGGCGAAAAGTTAAATGATGATATTATAGCATTAATAGAAGATTATATTGATGGTAGAAAGGATATCTACCCACTGGCGACGGGCGAGCAGATTGGTCGTACCGTGGATTATGCTATGGGGCGTAACCGCTATGTAGGGCATTTGATCCAACTGGCAACCAGAACATTTAAGGGGAAGAGAATAGGATTAGATTGTGCAAATGGAAGCTCCTGGGAGATAGCAAAGTCTATCTTTGATACATTAGGTGCAAAGACCTATGTGATTCATAACGACCCAAATGGTGTGAATATCAATGAGCACTGTGGTTCCACGCATATAGAGAGCCTGCAGGAGCTAGTAAAGGAACAACAGCTGGATGCAGGATTTGCCTTTGATGGGGATTGTGACCGTTGCTTTGCGGTGGATGAGAATGGAGCACTGATAAATGGCGATAAGATATTGTACATATGTGCAAAATATATGAGAGATATTGGTAGCCTGGAAACAAATACCGTTGTGGCAACTATGATGTCAAATCTTGGATTATTTAAAGCTCTGGAACGCGAAAATATCCAATATGAAAAAACAGATGTTGGGGACCGGTTTGTCTATGAGAATATGATTCAAAATGGACATGCATTAGGTGGTGAAATATCTGGACATATTATTTTCAGCAAATATGCGGTAACCGGAGATGGATTATTAACAGCCCTGAAACTGATGGAGGTTATGCTGGAAAGCAAGAAGCCCCTATCCCAGCTAACAGAAGGAATTAAGATATATCCACAATATCAGGAAAATATACGTGTGGAATCCAAGCCAGCCGCAAGAGCGGATGAGGATGTGAAGCAGGCAGTACAAAGAATAACCGGTTTACTGGGCGATGATGGACGTATTGTGGTAAGAGAAAGCGGTACAGAACCAGTGCTTCGCGTGATGGTAGAGGCGGAAACGGACGAACTATGTAAGAACTATGTCAGAGAAGTGGTAAAAATCTTAAGAGATAAGGGATATGCAGTATGAAATTTGAAGACTTGGCAATTGAAAAATCTATCTTAAAAGCGCTAAAAGATGAGGGGTATGAACGGCCGACTCCTATACAGGAACAGGCAATTCCGGTTATTCTGGAAGGCAGAGACCTGATTGGCTGTGCACAGACAGGAACCGGGAAGACAGCGGCATTTGCAATTCCGACGATTCAACGTCTGCTGCAGGAACCAAAGACTTTCGGAAAGCGGCAGATCAGGGCCTTGATAGTTACACCGACCAGAGAACTGGCGATACAAATTCAGGATAGTTTTTATGCATATTCTGCCTACACGAATTTACGCTGCTGCGTCATATTTGGCGGAGTATCCCAGGTTCCACAGGAAGAGGAGCTGCGACAGGGAGTGGATATTCTGGTAGCAACGCCTGGCAGATTAAATGATTTAGTGAGTCAGAATATTGTAAATATACATGGTATAGAAATTTTTATATTGGACGAAGCAGACCGCATGCTGGATATGGGATTTATCCATGATATTCGAAAGATACTGACCAGAGTTCCAGAGGAAAAACAGACGCTGCTTTTTTCTGCGACCATGCCACCGGCAATTGCAAAAATGTCTGCAACCCTGTTAAAGAATCCGGTGAAAGTAGAAACGGCTGTAGTATCTTCCACGGTGGACAGCATTGAACAGTATTTATATTATGTAGATAAACCCAATAAGAAACATTTACTGGGATGGATATTAAAGGATAAGGATATTGAGTCAGCATTAGTATTTACGAGAACCAAGCATGGTGCAGACAGAGTAGTAAAGCAGCTGGCTAAATTAAAAATCAGTGCACAGGCAATTCATGGGGATAAATCACAGGGAGCCAGGCAACGGGCATTGAGTGAATTTAAGAACCGGACGCTCCGGGTATTGGTTGCTACCGATATTGCAGCGCGTGGGATTGATATTGATGAGTTGTCCCATGTGATTAATTATGAACTGCCGAATACACCGGAAACCTATGTACACAGAATCGGCAGAACTGGACGTGCAGGACTGGGTGGAACTGCAATTTCTTTTTGTGATTTTGATGAAAAGCCACTCTTACAGGATATTGAGAAATTGATACATAAGAAGATAGAAATAGTACAGGATCATCCATATCCGCTGCAAAATAATTTCCCGGCAGAGAAGACGACACAGCCAAGGGTAAAACCACAGGCAAAGGAAAAAGCACAGCCAAGGGTAAAATCACAGCCAAAAGTAAATAAGCAGCCGCAGACAAAATTGAAAACAAACCGGCAGCCAGGAGTGAGAACAGATAGAAAAAAGACAAATCAATAGCAGGACGAATCGATACAGTGTAAGGACAGGGGAAGAGAAGATATAAAATGATATCAAAGACAGAGATTCAGAAGATGGCAGGAGCCACGATTTACTCGCGGGGGCTGGACATTTACCGTAGCAACCGGATACTTCAGTTTCAAGTGGAAGAGGGAGAAAATGGAATTGATTTGGTTACGGCAAAAGTAAAAGGAAGCGGGCGGAATAAATATGATGTTTCGTTTCAGATAGATACCAATGCAGCAAACGGAGCAGATGCAGTGCAAGATGCGTATTGTGACTGCCCTGCTTTTTTTTGCTACGGTGGAATCTGTAAGCACTGTGTAGCGGTACTGCTTGCTTACGAAGATGATTTGAAACTACAAAACACCTTAAAAATAACAGAAGACAGACAAAAACAAAGTCTGGCAATGCTGGATTCCCTGCGTGGAATGAAACCAAAGACGACGCCGGCAATGAAGCAGTTACTAAATCAGCAGACCATGAAAAAGATACTTCCTATGATAGAGTCGGAGGTTTATGGAAAGGTAGAAATAAAACCATATTTAAATTGTTCGGCAGAGAATACATGGGTAGAGTTTCGGATTGGGATTTCACAGATGTATTTAATAAAGGATATTTTTACATTTGCAGATTGTCTTGCAAAGGGAAGTCGCTACCAGTATGGACAGAAGCTGGAATTTGTGCATGTGCAGGAGGCGTTTACAAAGGAAACAATGCCACGTTTGTCTTTTATACAAAAGTGGGTATCACAAAACAGACAGCATTATCTGCAAACTACATACAATTCTTATGCGGGCTATACACAGATAACGGCAAAAGTTCGAAGACTTGATTTAACAGCAGCAGAGTTGGAAGAATTTCTGGATACCGTTGGCGAAGATGGTATTCTGGCGGAAGTAGCGGGAAAAAGAGAACAACGTTATTTTCCTGCAACAGAAGCACTACCCAGAACTTTGCGGATAACAGGGCAGAAGGATGGAATCGAACTGGAGATTAATAAAACGAGTGGATATTCCTGCAACCGTTTTTATATCTATTTTCTGCAGGACAAAATATACAAAGTTCCCAAGGAAGAAATAGAGGAAATCAGTGATTTCCTGAGTTGCATGTCAGAGATACCAAATCGTAAAGCATTTATAGCAAAAGAAGATGTTGCCACGTTTTGCCGTAATTTATTGCCGGATTTACAGAAAGCCTATGAATGTTCCTTCCGTAATTTTGACGAACAGGATTACAAGGTGACACCAGTGTCATTTAAAATCTATTTAGATATGCCGCAGCATAATCTGGTAACCGTAAGGGTTAAGGCGGTCTATGGGGAAAGGGAATATGACCTATATGGTAAATCTGAACAGGAGGCAAGCCGTGATTATCTAAGGGAAAATGAAGTGGCAAAAATAGTAGCTGCTTATTGCAATGCCTATGATGAAGAAAATCATGGAATGGTTATCAGTGAAGAGGATAAGATTTACCAGCTGCTTCTGGAGGGCATGGAACAACTTCAGGAAATCGGAGAGGTATTTATTTCCGATGCTTTGAAGAAGTTAAAGCTTGTGAATGCACCAAGAGTAACGGTGGGGGTATCCGTCACAGGAAGTATGATGGAATTACAGCTGACTTCAGCAGATATGCCAAAGGAACAACTGCTGGAAATTCTATCCAGATATAATTCCAAAAAGAAATATTATCGTTTGAAAAATGGGGAATTTGTACATTTGGAAAGTGGAGAAATGGCAGGTATCCTACAGATAAAGAACGGTCTGGCATTGACGGACAGTCAGTTGAAACAGGAAAAAATTGCGATTCCAAAGTACCGTGCCTTGTATCTGGATATGGAGTTAAAGGAAAATCCGGAAATCAATGCATTGAAAAACAAAGAATTTAAAGCACTTATCCGCGAAATGAAAACAGTAGAGGACAATGATTTTGAAATACCGGTACACTTGGAATCAATTTTGAGGGAATACCAAAAAAGGGGATTTCTGTGGATAAAGACATTGAAGAATAATGGTTTTGGCGGGATACTGGCAGACGATATGGGACTTGGTAAAACCTTACAGGTAATATGTTTCTTATTATCAGAATATCTGGAGGCAAAAAGCGATGAAAGTAAGCGCTGCCTGATTATCTGCCCGGCTTCTCTGGTATATAACTGGAAGAATGAAATGACCCGTTTTGCACCAATGCTTCCGGTGCAATTGGTTGTGGGAACAGCAGAAGAACGCCAGAAAATTATTCAGAAATCAACCTATCGCGATATTCTGATTACGTCCTATGAGCTACTTCGCAGGGATATTGAAATCTATGAAACGATGGAATTTTATTGTCAGGTTATTGACGAAGCACAGTATATTAAAAATCACACCACCAAAGCAGCAAAGGCAGTTAAAAGTATACAGGCAGGTTTTCGCCTGGCGCTAACTGGTACTCCGGTTGAAAACAGACTGAGTGAATTATGGAGTATTTTTGACTATATTATGCCAGGCTTTCTATATGGCTACAAACGGTTCAAAGTAGAACTGGAGGCACCAATTGTACAGGAGAAGGCAGAACTGGAATTACATCGTTTACAGAAAATGATACGGCCATTTGTACTTCGAAGATTAAAGAAGGAAGTTTTAACTGATTTACCGGATAAACTGGAAGAGAATGTATATGCACATCTTGAAGGGGAGCAGCAGCAGCTCTATGATGCGCATGTGAAAAGAATACAGTTGATGCTGGATAAGACAAGCGATGAAGAATTTAAAAAATCCAGGATACAGATTTTATCGGAACTCACCAAGTTGCGTCAGATATGTTGCGACCCATTTTTATTGTATGAAAACTATAAGGGTGGTTCGACCAAACTGGATATGTGTATGGATATGGTGATCAGTGCAGTTGCTAGTGGGCATAAGATTTTATTGTTTTCACAGTTTACTTCGATGCTGGAATTATTGGAAGTGAGGCTGCAGGAAGAAAATATCAGCTATTACACATTGACAGGTGCAACTGCGAAGGAAAAGCGCAGCCGTATGGTCGATGATTTTAATAAAGATGATACTTCCGTATTCTGCATTTCCTTAAAGGCAGGTGGAACTGGGCTAAATCTTACAGCAGCAGATATTGTCATCCACTATGACCCATGGTGGAATCTGGCAGTACAAAATCAGGCAACAGACAGAGCACACCGAATTGGGCAGAAGCATGTGGTGAATGTGTATCGTCTGTTAGTAAAAGATACCATCGAAGAAAATATTACAAAGCTACAGGAACAGAAGAAGGAACTGGCAGACCAAGTGCTTAATGGCGAAGGATTACGAGAAGGAAGCTTTTCCAAAGAAGAGTTATTGCAATTATTACTATAATAGGATTAATAACAGGATGAATAGCAGGATTCTTACACTGGGAAAGAACAACAAAAAGGAGCGGACCAAAGGTCGCAGATGGGAGCTAAGAATGAATAAAAAAATGAACAAAAGAAGTATGAAAATTGGAAGAAAGGTAATGGGATTTTGCAGTGCCATAATTTGCTCTGCACTGCTATTTCAGACGACCGTATGTGCAGCAGAGGCACCGGGTGTGAATTCTTTAGTTTACGTATCTATGAATGCGGCAGATGGAACGATTATCGCAGATAGAAACGCGGATATCCCTATTTATCCAGCAAGTACCACAAAGCTAGTAACCGCAATGGTAATATGTGATGTGCTTCCTATGGATTCCGTAATTGTAGTGACACAGGAACAATTGAATCATGTGACACCGGGAGTCACTAAGGCTGGATTGCAGGCAGGTGGAGAATACTTTGCCTATGAACTTCTAAGCATGCTATTGGTATCGTCTTCGGCAGATGCGGCACAGGTATTGGCAGAAGTTACTTATGGAAATACACAGAATTTTGTGCAAAAGATGAATGAAAAAGTACAGCAGATGGGACTTACGTCAACTCATTTTGACAACATTATAGGTCTGGATATCGGGGACGGGTATGTGGGAACCTATTCGACAGCTAGGGAAATAGCTATTATTACGCAAAATGCAATGAAGAATGGTTGGATTCGTACCATTGTCGGTTTACCATCCTATGCAATTGCTCCGAGAACCAATAATGGTGCAATTGTAAAAAATAATACAAATGCATTTTTGATAGGCACAATGCCGTACAGTACTAATTTATACACTATAATTGGAAGCAAGACAGGAACCACCAAAGCAGCTGGATATGTGCTTGCAGCTACCGCAACGAATGGTTCTAAGGAGATTATCTGTGTAAGTGCTTATAATCCGGATAGTGCGACGCTTTATACGGCAGAAAAACAATTATTTGATTACAGCTATTCGCAAAAATAAATTAATATTTTAAATTTAGCAATTTACCTTGACAGAGTGAAAAACGGGTGGTAAAATCTTTTTAAATTAACGAGTATTTATGTACTCTATAAGAAACAAAGTCGATGAGCAAAGAGAGTACTGATAGATGAATCATTACAGAGAGTAAACGGCAGGTGGAAGTTTACATGAGGCGCTATTAGGAATGGGTTTGTGAGATGCCAGGTCAAAGTAGTAAACTACGAGTATCCGAGGCCGTAACCTCAACGTTATAAGAGGAGGATATCGAAGATGATATAATCTTCCGTATCTGTAATGAGATTAAGATTAGATTGGTGGCGGATATTCCAAATTGGAATACCCGCTCTTTTTAGCTTAATAAATAGGGTGGCACCACGTGTATACACGTCCCTGCGAAAGCAGAGGCGCTTTTTTTGTCCAATAAGACGACTGTGAAGCCGGTTAACATTTGACATAATGGAAAGGTTAGGAAAAATAGAATGAAAAGAAAATTAAGAGCCTATAAGAAAACGGTAAGTATTGTAAATGAAACTGCAATCTCCATGTTTGAAGGAATTGCAAAGGGACAGAAGTCATTTTTACTGGAAAGCTATGATAAAAATTATGACCGCTATTCCTTCTTTGGTATTAATCCGGAAGAAATCATCACTTCTAAAGGGAACAGCCTTGCGATTACGAATCGGAATGGCGAGGTAACCGTAAGGGAAGGTAACCCGCTGGAGAGGTTAGAAGAGTATTACAGTGAATTTGAAGTAACGAAGGATGATGGCGAACTTGCGATGATAGGCGGTCTGGTCGGGAGTATGGCATATGATTTTGTACGTTATACCGAAGTCCTGCCAGACGAGAATCCAGATGAAATAGGGATTGAAACGATTCAACTGATGCTTACAAAGGAGTTTATTTCGATTGACCATATGGCAGAAACACTTACCGGGGTGGTGTTGGACGAAGATAATGCAGAAGGCAGAACACGCGGGGAAACTAAGGCAGCAGAACTGGTGGAGCAGGTATTTACCAACCGTATGGAGATGCCAAAGGATTTTCACCACGATGGAAAGATTGTAAAGATGACTGATACCGTAGAGTCCTATTCCAGAAAAGTGGATAAAATCAAAGAATATATTAGGGAAGGTCATATTTTTCAAACGGTACTTTCCCAGCGGTGGACAATTGAAACAAAGCAAAGTGGAATTGAATTATATAAGGAATTAAGGGAATTAAATCCTTCCCCCTATTTGTATTATTTTAATTTTGGAGAGTTTGAAATTATTGGAAGCAGCCCGGAGATGCTGGTAAAACAGACAGATAATAAAGTACTTACCTGTCCGATAGCCGGGACCAGAAGACGAGGTAAAAACGAAGAGGAAGACCAGCTATTACGTGATGAATTATTGCAGGACGAAAAGGAACGTGCGGAGCATGTGATGCTGGTGGATTTAGCCAGAAATGATATGGGGCGTATTGCAGAATTTGGAACGGTAAAGGTAACACAATTCATGCAGGTGCAGAATTATTCGCATGTGATGCATATTGTTTCTCTGGTAGAGGGAAAGAAAAGAGGAACGCTTCATCCAATGGATTTGATTGCTTCTTTCCTGCCGGCAGGTACATTAAGTGGAGCACCAAAGATTCGTGCCATGGAGATTATAGACGAATTGGAAACAGTACGACGCGGGCTTTATGGCGGTGCTACCGGATATTTGGGATTCAATGGCAATATGGACTTTTGTATCACAATTCGTACGATGATAAAAAAAGGAAATCGAGTATACTTACAGGCAGGTGCAGGGATTGTAGCAGATTCTATAGGAGAAAGTGAATACATGGAATGCTGCAATAAGGTAATGGCACTGGCAAAAACATTGGTAGAGGAGGAGAATTTATGATATTATTAATCGATAATTATGATTCATTCACATATAATCTTTATCAATATATAGGAACTTTTACGAACGATATCAGGGTAGTACGGAATGATAAAATTACAATTGCTGAAATCGAAGAAATAAACCCGGAAAAAATAGTATTATCCCCGGGACCCAAAAGTCCAAAAGAGGCAGGCATTTGTTTGGAGGTAGTAAGATATTTTTACAATAAGAAACCAATCTTAGGTATCTGCCTGGGACATCAGTGTATAGGAGAAGCTCTGGGAGGCACGGTTTCTTATGCAAAGAAATTATTTCATGGAAAACAGAGCAGGATAACCCACGATGGCAGCAGTATTTTCCAGGGAATAGACTCTCCCATTAAGGTAGCCCGCTATCATTCGCTGGCGATACAAAGCGAAGATTTACCAGAATGCTTACAAATACTGGCACAGACCGAAGATGGGGAAATCATGGCAATACACCACAAAGAATACCCCGTAATAGGACTCCAGTTCCATCCCGAGTCCATCTACACCGAACACGGAAAAAGACTGATTGAAAACTTTGTCAACGGCAGAGTCATATGAAACCAAAAGCACGTTGTAAGCCCGCTTACAATTGTAAGCAAGCTTACAAAAGAGCTTTTGATTTCATATGACGAGCAAAACAACCGAGAAAATCGCAGATTTTTGAGGTTGTTTTGCCCACACTGCCAATGGCGGTGTGGGCCGTTGACAAGAATGGTTGTAAGCAACAAGAACGGTTGTAACTTACAAAGATGGATGTAACTTACGAGAATTACACAGAAAGGATATCGCAAGACTATGATACTAGATGAAATCGTTGCAGATAAAAGAAAACGCCTTATCGAACAGAAAGAACAGATAAGTGAAGAAAAGATGAAAGAACTGGCAATGGAAGCAATGACACAGGAAAGTACATTCTGCTTTTATGACGCCCTTGCAAAAGAAGGCTTATCCATTATTGGGGAATTTAAGAATGCATCGCCAAGCCACGGTACGATGGATAATAAAATAGATTTAGAGGACAGAATCAAGCAATACAATGAATCTGTGAATTGCATTTCCTGCCTGACGGAGGAAGACCATTTTCTGGGAAGTGTAGCATATTTTGAACGTGTAAGAAAGATAAGCAAGGTACCAATGATTCGTAAGGACTTTATCATTGACCCCTACCAGATATTCGAAGCAAAAGTTATTGGTGCCGATTGTATCCTGCTGATTGCGGCAATCCTTACGGACAGAGAACTTAAGTTATTTTATGATTTGGCATATGCACTGGGAATGGATGTACTGGTGGAGGTACATGATGAAGAAGAAATAAAGCGCGCGGTTGGTCTAGACGCCAGAATAATCGGTGTCAATAACCGTAATCTAAAGGACTTTACCATAGACCTGTGTAATACCAAAAAATTGTCAGCTATGGTACCGGAAGAAACGCTTTTTGTATCCGAAAGTGGTATTACTACTGAGGCAGATATTTCTTATTTAAAGCAATGCAATGTGGATGCGGTTTTGATTGGAACCGTATTTATGGAATCCGTTAATCCCAAAGAACTTGCGATACGATGGCGTGATTGTTTTCATCGTGCGTAATGCTCTATATAGAGTAGAGGAAAGGCTAAATATCTGTATATGCAGATTTTAGGTAATAGAGGAATTATTTAGAATGACAGGAATTAAGATATGTGGAATTACGACAACCGAAGAAGCAAGCTGGTTAGTAGAGGAAAAAGCAGAGTATGCAGGAATGGTACTTTTTTGTGAAAATAGCAAACGTATGGTAAGGGTAGAAAGTGCCTATGGAATATTGCGTGTATTGAAGTCGGCGGGGAGTGAGAAATCACCAAAGGCAGTTGCAGTCACAGTAAGCCCAACGATAGAACAAATTGCAATTATTCAAAAGCTCGGATTTGATTATATTCAGGTGCATGGAAAGCTCATAAAGGAAGCGTTTGATATGATTCAGATTCCAATTATCCGGGCAATCAATGGTGACAATCTCAAAGCCCTGTATACCTTCCTGGAATGCCCGAAGGTTGCAGCCGTGCTTTTCGATGCACCGGAATATGGCAGTGGCAAGACCTTTGACTGGGGGCTTTTGGATTCCCATCTGGAACAGATAAGGAAGAGTGATAAATTATTTATACTGGCAGGTGGATTAAATGCAGAAAATGTAGGGGAAGCCATAAAAAGAGTACAGCCGGATATCGTAGATGTCAGCAGCGGTGTGGAAAAGACAAAAGATGAAGCAGGAAAAGACAGAGTAAAGATAAATGAATTTATAAGAAAGGTGAGAACAAATGAGTAATACATATACAGGAGAATTTGGCGGACAGTTTGTATCAGAATCACTGATGAATACGTTGGGAGAACTCGAACGGGCATTTAATGAAGCCATCAGGGATTCAAAGTTTATGGAGGAATACCATTACTATTTAAAAGAATACGTGGGACGGGAAACACCTCTTTACCTGGCAGAGCGACTGAGCGAAAAATATGGTACTAAAATTTATCTGAAACGGGAAGATTTGAATCATACCGGTGCACATAAGATTAATAATGTAATTGGACAGATTTTGCTGGCAAAACGAATGGGAAAGACAAAGGTAATAGCAGAAACCGGTGCTGGTCAGCATGGGGTAGCGACTGCAACCGGTGCTGCCTTATTTAATATGGAGTGTACCGTATTTATGGGTGCAGAAGATATTGAAAGACAACATCTGAATGTCATGCGTATGGAGATGCTTGGTGCAAAGGTGGTAAGTGTTCATTCTGGAAGCAATACGCTAAAGGATGCTACCAATGAAGCCATCAGAACCTGGGCTAAGACAGCAGAGGATACCTTCTATGTAATTGGCTCAGCGGTTGGACCTTATCCATATCCAAAGATGGTAAAAGAATTTCAGAGAGTCATAAGCGTGGAAGCTAAAAAACAATTTATGGAAAAGGAAGGAAAGCTTCCGGATGTTGTTATGGCATGTGTAGGCGGTGGTTCTAATTCCATCGGAATGTTTGCGGAATTTATGGATGAAAAAGAGGTAGAATTAATCGGTGTAGAAGCAGCCGGTCTGGGTATTGAAACAGGTAAACATGCAGCAGCCATGGCATCCGGTCGTCCTGGAATTTTGCATGGTATGCGTTCCTATTTATTACAGGATGAAGATGGAAATATTGAATTGGCACATTCCATTTCTGCAGGATTGGATTATCCGGGCGTTGGACCGGAACATGCATATTTAAGAGATAGCAAACGAGCAAAGTATGTTTCGATTACAGACAAAGAAGCGATGGATGCCTTGTTGGAACTATGCCGTCTGGAGGGAATTATCCCGGCTATTGAAAGCGCGCATGCATTGGCCTATGCATTCAAAAAAGCAAAAACCATGAAAAAGAATCAGACCATGATTGTTTGTCTGTCTGGTCGTGGTGATAAGGATGCAAATACTATTGAAGCATATTTTAAGGGCGAAGGATATATGAATTAATTGGCGAAGGGAGCAAATGGAGATGCGTGAAGCAAATAGAATCGAAGAAAAATTAAGGCTTTTACAGGAACGAAATGAAAAAGCATTTATTACATATATGACGGCAGGACTTCCTGATATGGAGGGGTGTGCAAAATTAATTCAGGCACAGGAAGAAGCAGGAACAGACATCTTGGAATTGGGTATTCCTTTTTCTGACCCGGTTGCAGATGGCCCAGTCATTCAGGCAGCTTCGTATAAGGCAATTCAACAAGGTGTTAATTTAAAGAAGGTTTTTGAAATGGTAGAAAAAGTCAGAAATGATGGATGTAATATCCCGATTGTTTTTATGATGTATTATAATACGGTATCTTTCTATGGACTGGCGGCATTTGCAGTAAAGTGCGCAGCAATCGGTATTGACGGATTGATTATTCCAGATTTGCCATACGAGGAGCAAAGCGCTTTACAGAAAATATTAGATAAAACGGAGCAGGCACCGATACTTATTCAACTCGTTGCACCTGTTTCCAAACAAAGAATACCGATGCTTTTGAAGAATGCGAGGGGATTTGTCTACTGTGTGTCTTCCATGGGAGTTACCGGACAAGAGGCTTCTTTTCACAAAGATATTGTGAAATATTTGGAAAAAGTAAAATCCGTGTCCAATATTCCAATTATGATGGGCTTTGGTATTCGTACGGCAGCAGATATTGAACCGATGCGGCACACGATTGATGGAGCAATCGTAGGATCTCATTTCATTAATTTAATGGAAGAAAGTAATTATAGTATTGATACAGTCAAAAAATATATTCAGACATTTAAGGCGGAAATGAATCAAAAGTAGTTACATTTCAGCTTTTCTATGGTAAAATATAATCATTATGAATAGTAAGGAGAGGTATTTCGTATGGGGTATGGAGTTACATCTTTAGAGAAAAGGCTGAAAGAGAATATCAAGGATTATCGCATTAATAATTTATTCCAAATGAGAGAGCTACAGGAGTATCTAAAATGTGTATCGACGTTGGCAGACGTGAGCTTGCTGCTGACAGAACGACATGGGGAGAGAGCCATTGTAATTGGTGATTTTATCATGGAAGAACCGAATGTGGTTGAGAACCCAGGACGTAAATTACGTGTTTTTGGAAGAACGATAGGACATTTGTATACCATTAACAACAATGAAAGACCGGATAGAAGAGAGCATGCAGAAGAATTTTTGGATTCTTTAGTTGCAGAACTTGCCGTACAGGCAACAGAAGCATATAAACATGCAGAAACAGCTCTTTATGCAGATGAACTGGAAGTGAAATTGGAAAAAGAGAGTTATCAGGTAAAGCATGGGGAAAAGGAAGACAGGCTGACGGGCGTACTTAATAAGAACTATTTTGAAAACCGTGTGAAAGTAATTGAACGTTCCGAGGTAATTCCAGTAGCAGTCATCTGTGTAAACATAAATGACTGGAAATATGTCAATGATTTATATGGTGAGAAGGAAAGCGACCGTTTAATCAAAGTAGTGGCAGATATTCTTCAAAAGGAGGCCAGCCCAGAGTATGTAATCGGACGTGTAGATGGGGATGCCTTTGAAGTATTGATTCCTATTGCCGAAGCTGGAGAAGCGGAGAAATACTGTAAAAGAGTACAGGCTTCCTGCAATGGATTTGTGGATCCAAAGATAGCACCATCGGTAGCTTGCGGATTTGTGATGAAGACCAATGTTGAACAGACACTGGCGGAACTCTATTCCGACGCAGAGTATGAGATGTTTCAGAATAAATATGATATCAAACATGCAGAGGGATACAAAGAGAGATTGCAGCATGTTTAGGCTGTGTAAAAGTATAATATACGATGTTCAGCAAGAAACAGTTCTGTGAAGGAGCGCTTGAAATCGAGCGGAAGCGCCTCCTAAACAGAACTTTTTCTCGTTGGTCATCGTATATTATACTTCTGTGTTTTATTGCAGTGATATATGCGAAAAAAAGGACGACGGCAGCCAGTCGCTATTTTACGCATATTTACAGAGTATGGAGAATAGAATGATAGCGGACATTATGTTCATGAAATGAATATATCTAAAAAAAGTATAAAATCAGTGTTTTATGAATGAAATAAGAGAATGGAAGAAAAAGAGAGAAAAAAAGAGATAATATTATGAAAATAAAAGAAAACAAAAGCACAACAGTGTTGCAACGAAAGACCAAAAAACATAATATATGTTTTAGAAATTAGCACTCGACTTAAAAGAGTGCTAACAAAACAAAACGCATATACAATTCATATAATAAGGAGGCTTTTATAATGAAATTAGTACCATTAGGAGACAGAGTCGTATTAAAACAGTTAGTTGCTGAGGAAACAACGAAATCAGGTATTGTATTACCGGGACAAAACAAAGAAAAACCACAACAGGCAGAAGTAGTTGCAGTAGGACCTGGTGGTGTAATCGAAGGAAAAGAAGTAAAGATGGAAGTAAAGGAAGGCGATCAGGTTATTTACTCTAAATATGCAGGAACTGATGTGAAAATAGAGGAAGAAGAATATATCATTGTAAAACAGAGTGATATATTAGCAATTCTTCAATAAATTTTAAAAATTTATAAAATGTAAATAAAGAAAAAGTTTTAGTTTTCAGAATTGAATTGTAGGAAAAAAGTTATTTATAAATCAAATATCAGGAGGTTAAGGCTGAAAGCAACCGTTTAACCCCTTGACGTATACG
Organism: Lachnospiraceae bacterium; assembly: GCA_028692055.1. Classification (GTDB taxonomy): domain Bacteria; phylum Bacillota; class Clostridia; order Lachnospirales; family Lachnospiraceae; genus SZUA-378. The sequence continues at coordinate 24,364 of JAQUYA010000035.1, forward strand.
CGACCAAAGGTCGCAGATGGGAGCTGAATAAATTATGGCAAAAGAAATTAAATACGGTGCAGAAGCCCGTGCAGCATTAGAAAAAGGTGTAAATGAATTAGCAGATACAGTAAGAGTAACATTAGGACCAAAAGGAAGAAATGTAGTTCTTGACAAATCCTATGGTGCACCACTTATTACCAATGATGGTGTTACCATTGCAAAAGAAATTGAATTAGAAGATGCATTTGAAAATATGGGTGCTCAATTAGTAAAAGAAGTAGCAACAAAGACAAACGATGTAGCAGGTGATGGAACAACAACAGCTACCGTACTTGCACAGGCAATGATTAATGCAGGCATGAAAAACCTTGCAGCAGGTGCAAACCCAATTATCTTAAGAAAAGGTATGAAAAAAGCAACCACATGTGCAGTTGATGCAATTGCAACAATGAGCTCTAAGATCAAAGGAAAAGAACACATTGCAAGAGTAGCTTCTATTTCAGCAGGTGATGATGAGGTTGGTAATCTTGTAGCAGACGCTATGGAAAAAGTATCCAATGACGGTGTTATTACAATCGAAGAATCCAAAACAATGAAAACAGAATTAGACCTTGTAGAAGGTATGCAATTTGACAGAGGATACATCTCTGCATACATGGCAACTGATATGGATAAGATGGAAGCTGTTCTTGACAATCCATACATTCTAATTACGGATAAAAAGATTTCAAACATTCAGGAAATCTTACCAGTACTGGAACAAATCGTGCAATCCGGTTCTAAATTATTAATTATTGCAGAAGATGTAGAAGGTGAAGCATTAACAACCTTAATCGTAAATAAATTACGTGGTACTTTCAATGTAGTGGCAGTAAAAGCACCAGGCTATGGTGATAGAAGAAAGGCAATGCTTGAAGACATCGCAATTCTTACTGGTGGTCAGGTGATTTCTGCAGACCTTGGTCTTGAATTGAAAGACACCACTATGGAACAATTAGGCCGTGCAAAATCTGTAAAGATTCAGAAAGAAAATACGGTTATCGTTGAAGGCGAAGGCGACAAAGATGCAATCAAGGGTAGAATCGCTCAAATCAAAAATCAGGTGGAAGAGACCACTTCAGAATTTGATAAAGAAAAATTACAGGAAAGACTTGCAAAACTCGCAGGTGGCGTAGCCGTTATCCGCGTAGGTGCAGCAACTGAAACAGAAATGAAAGAAGGAAAACTTCGTCTGGAGGATGCACTTGCAGCTACCAGAGCCGCAGTAGAAGAAGGAATCATTGCAGGTGGCGGTTCCGCGTATATCCATGCTTCCAAAGAAGTAGAAAAACTCGCAGAAACCTTAACAGGCGACGAAAAAACAGGTGCCCAGATTGTATTGAAAGCATTAGAATCACCATTGTTCCATATTGCAGCAAATGCAGGATTAGAAGGCTCTGTAATCATTAACAAAGTCAAAGAATCCAAGGTTGGTACTGGATTCGATGCATTAAAAGAAGAATATGTAGACATGGTAGAAGCCGGAATCCTCGACCCTGCCAAAGTTACCAGAAGTGCATTACAAAATGCAACCAGCGTAGCAGCAACCTTGCTTACAACAGAATCTGTTGTAGCAAACATCAAAGAAGATGTCCCAGCTATGCCAGCCGGAGCCGGTGGAATGGGCGGAATGATGTAGGCGATATCTGCTGCATCATAGCCTTAGACAACATAAAGAAAGACGGAGTGAATGTGCTTGCACAATTCACTCCGTCTTTCTTTATGTTGATTAACCGCTATGCATGAGCATAACGGTTAATGAAAAATGCGCAGCATTTTGAATCTAGGCGAAGTCCACCACAATGAAAAACGCGAAGCACCTATATCCCTGCCCCAGCACCGCCGCAGGCGCTTATATCCACTCGAACCCCACACCCCCACATCGCCGCCGCAGGCGTCAATATCCACTCGAACCCCACACCCCC
>JAQUYA010000132.1 GCA_028692055.1 Lachnospiraceae bacterium
TGTTAATACGTTTAATAGAACCTTCTGCCGGATAGATTGGCATTGCTTTATATTCTTCGGTTTCTTTGATAGCATCATTTTCCGCATCGGTAACATTCTCATAATAGATTCCCATATAGGTCTGTAAGAATCCTTTTCTGGAGCCCGTTGTCAACAGGCCATTTTCCATTGCCATTCCGGAAAATTCTGTGAAACGGTCTGCGTCATATGATGGCTGTGCCAACGGATTTGGATCCGGATAAAATTCACCTAGAATACTGATTTGATCCCCATATTGATAACCCTCCTGTGATTCGATATTCATCACGATTCGGTTATAATAAGCGGATGCTCGGTCTACCGCAATCGATACCCGGAAATAAGCCTCATTGGTTACCAGATAATTGCGATATCCCACCAGCATAATGGCTGCCGCCGTGATTCCATATAACGTTACCTTTAATCGATTTTTCTGTGCTTCCCCTGTCGCACGCATTTGCTCCATCAGCACAACCGCTACAATGTAAACAAAAAAATACTGGTGCAGCATCATTAATGTAGCATCTTGTGTTTCCGGTGCAAGTATATAAATAGAGGCAAGTGCCAGAGGCTCTGCCAGCATAAGGGCTACAATTAAAATTGCCTTTGCTTTATCCTTATAGAGCTTTCTATCTACAATTACCCAAATTAACAAAACTACAATCATTACACAGACAACAATATTTACCGCCTGTGAAAAAGGACTAGTAAAGCTATAAGGTTTGATTACAAAATATTCTAAGATGCGTTTGTAACAACGCATAACTAAGCGAGGTAGCTGAAGGATATTTACCTGTCCCATTGTATCCAGACCGCGGTCTGTAGTAAGATGTGGAAATAATGTTTTGGAAATAATTACATAGGAAATCAAAGTAACTGCCAACGTTATAAGAGATTTTATCCCATCACGCAGTACCTTCTGAAAGGAATTTTCTTCCTGCATGGCATCTCTTACAAATCCCATCACCAGCATGCCTGCTGCCAGACAGATATAGGACTGGTACACCCCAAGGCTCAATACAAATAGTAAAAATGCTGGAATACATCCATATTTATAGTGTCGATACAAGTACACCCCCACGCATACAAATAAAAATCCCATTGCATAGCAGGTAACCGTAAACATATAGTTCATGGTAGATGCAACAGCTGGGAACGAAAGCACCATCAGTGGAGTCAATACTGCTCCTGTTACGGTCTTCATGTCCATTGCCAGATAAATAAAGCATGCCGCAATCGTCCATAATATAATCCCGACCATACCATTAAATGCCGGAATGCTCCACTCACCCGTTAAAGGTCTTAAATATTGTAATAGCCAGCGTCCGTATTCAATGCCGCTGCCAAATCCATGGAAATTATTTAGGTCATCCCAGTTAGGGAGCTTATGTGTAAGCATATACAGATGAATGATTACACCGAAAATAAGTCCTGATGCAAAACAAATCCATACATTTTTTGGTACTTTTCTATAAAAACTCTTTAATACATCCATTCCTATCAAAACCTCCCAGCTTAACTCTCTACTAATTCAATCAATCCCATTGCTGTCATAAGAAATGCAACCTTTTTCCTGTTAAATAGAATCGCTTCCTTAGGTTCTGACACGAGTATAGCGCCTTTTTCCACTAAGGTTTCTATCTTAGCCTCTATATCTGCCACTTCATAGCAGGTGTGGTAGAGAAAGTTTCTCTTTTTCACCAGCTTTTCCACCTGCGGTCCAGATATCAGCTCGATATCCGTTCCGTCTGATAGCGTAACCATACATAAATTTGCCTGTTGCTGTTCATCATAAACCGTATCCGTTATGTGGGTGATTCTGGCAATACTCTTTAAGTATTCCTGCATAGTCGGAATATCTGCCGTAGCGATTCCAACATGGTGAAAACGCATTTCATCTGGCTCCATTTTTTTATCCGTTTCTTTATTTGTGTCTTTATTAGTCATATGTTTTCTATGCACCTCATATTTTTTGTTTGAAGATTTATAAAAAGTGGCTAAACAGTTCCTGTGATGCTGCTCCTATCTTACGTGCAAACAGCACCTGCGGATTCTGCAATTCTGGATAATCCCGCATATCCAATACCGCTGGTCTTTCTCGTTCTGCAGACCAATCATCATAAATCAAAGGATTATTAATAACAGTATCCTTATACTCCGAATTCATAATTATATTTTGAAAGAAAAATTCTTCTCCCACATGACAATATTTAATCTGTGAAAGATACTTAGGGTTTTTCTTCACATATGCCAATACATATTTTACAAAAACTTCATTCAGATGGCAATATACATAGCCCTTATAAGAAAAACTTACCTTTCGTCTAAATTCTGCCTTTTTCTGTAACTTTATAAAATAATATTCTACATTGTCCCAAAACACATGATGTTTACCTTTTTTATTATATAAAAATGGATAATGATAATAAGCAAACCACTCTTCGATATCTTTCTCAGATTCTGTACCACGGAAATCTATAATTTCCATATAATTTTTATCTCTATCTGCCTGAAAGAAAGCATCAAATTCTCCTACAGGCTTCACAATCAATGTGTTTCCACTCATGATATGATAATAATCATATGGTCCATTGGCAACTGCCAGCTTCATTAATTGCAGAATTGCTGATATATGACGATAGCTTCCCCAATTTACCTTATATTTACTTATTATGGTAACATTTTCATACGCATTTAATTCCTGCAGTATTTCAATGGGCATCTTTGTTTTTTTGTCAACGTGAATATAACAATCGTAGTGTTCTTTGTAACTACATACCATATTTTTCAATACTGTAAAATCTGTATATGCCGTTATTAACAGTGCATGCTTCATCTTCAGTCTCCGCTATTACTTTAGTATTTTTCTGTCTATTTCATATGGAATATCGTATCATAATCATAGGTTTCTGCAAGTACCCGCATCTTCTCTATACTAGCAGACAGACTGGCATCGGTCAATTCATGGCTGCCATCTGCAAAGCATTCCACCATATAATGATTGATGTCCCTATGATAATGGTCATAATCTGCATAATTATCCAGATTGGTAATAATATCTTCGCATTCCATAAAATTATACATACGTACATTGTCATAAGTCAATAACCGCTTTGCTACATACTCATATTCCGCAAGTGTAGCATCCAGTTTATTTTCCCTGTTTACTCCATACCAGTACAAAATACTATAGGGTGGGTAAAACACGGTAAATACAGTATTCGGATTTGCTTCAATATAAGGGCAGATATTGGTATCCAGATTTGCTTTTACCTGTTCGATATAAGCATCCGCTGCCACTTCCTCTGCTACCGGCTCCGGAGCTTCATAGTACTGTAATACATATTGCTTATTAAAATACTCATCGGTCCACCAAAGTGCATACATCGTAGGGATATCTGTCTTGTCGCCTGGGTCTGCGACAGCACGTAAAATATAGTTCAGCAAAACATCTTTATTTAAGATATAAGAAATATCATTCACATAATTATCATCATACAGATATGCCGGAATCGGATATTTTGTAGCGCCTACATCGCTGGAATAAGCAGGAATATCAATACCGAGAAACACTTCTTTTACTTCATTCTTACTGGTAAAGATGATATCCATGATATTTGCCTGATCCTTCGGATAGGCACCATTATAGCTCAGCTTTGCAGTCTGCAACCCTAATATCTCCTGAAACCAGTCTGTATTGAAATTAACCGTCATGGAAGAACCCAGAATAACACTGTCATAATCCCAATTCTTCGCCATGCCCGGATTCTGGCTTAATTGATTATCAATCAAATAGGGAAAGCCCTTGATGGGCTTATGATACTGAAAGAAAGGGTCTATATAAACTACCAATGCCGCAATCCCTATAAATACAACCATTGCCATACATAGAATGCAGATTATCCATCGCTTTGCTTTGCGATACACTTTTCCATTTTTATCTTCTTTTTCAATTATCTCTTTTCTCTGTAACATATTCAGAACCCCCTGCGCAAAATTGCTTCTTTGAATCCCCTTTTGCTTATGTAGTTACATTCCCTTAAAAATTAAAATAGAGGAAGGTGCTGACTCCAGATAGCGATATAACACACCAGATTAGCAAGCCTGTAAGTGCAACTGCATTCCATGCCTTCGGCTGGAAGCTTTCTGCCAGTTCATTTACATTCTTTCCACAGAATACCAGAAGCAGTGAGACAAATAAAAGTCCCAATCCAACATAAGCCTTGCTATAGGTTCCCTGATCCAGATGAAGTATCTTCAATACATACCAGAACTCGTCCATATTCAGGTTCTCCGTCAGCTGTAGATTTACTTTTCCAAATTGGTGTTTCCCCAGTTGTGCCATCATCTGATTTGCCTGTGCAATTGATGCTGCATGGAAATATACGATTGAAATATTAAAAAATACGAATGTAACAAACTGTCTGATAAGCTTCGGTACCTTCACCACCCATTTCCAGCATACACGTGTCAGCACATAAACGATTCCATGCATCACACCCCATACAATATAGGTCCATGCTGCCCCATGCCAGATGCCGCTTACCAGAAAGATTGCAAATAGATTAAGGTAAGTACGTACCTTTCCTTTGCGATTTCCACCCAGCGGAATGTATACATACTGCGTCATAAATCGATTCAGGGTAATATGCCACCGTTTCCAGAAATCAACGATATCAACTGCTTTGTATGGCGAATTAAAGTTAATTGGAATCTCAACGCCAAAGAAGTAGCCAATTCCTCTCGCCATATCACAATATCCACTAAAGTCAAAATATAACTGCAGGGCATAGAAAAGCATAACCAGTATGGTATTGGTCGCGTCTAAACTAGGAATATTGGCATATCCCCAGTCCACCCCTTTGCCAAAGGTATCCGCCAGCAGAACCTTCTTTGCCAGTCCAAGTATAAAAATCAACATACCTTTGGTACACAATTCTATGTTAATGAATTTCTTCTGCCTGTCCTGAAACTGTGGAATCATCTCTGCATGTGTGACAATCGGACCCGCAATTAACTGTGGAAAAAATGTTACAAATAAAGCATAGTCTATAAAGGAATACACACCTACCTGTCCCCGGTAAGTGTCCACGATAAATGAGATTTGCTGGAACGTAAAGAAACTGATACCAAGTGGTAATAATATATGATAAAGGGTATAATCGGAACCAAACACCGTATTTACATTTTCAATAAAGAAGTCAAAATATTTATAATAAAAAATCAATCCCAGATTAAAAAATACGCCCAGCAGCATGATTGCTTTTTGCTTTTTCGTACCTCTTGTATACAGTATCCCTTTGTATACCATAAAATTAAT
>JAQUYA010000036.1:0-5751 GCA_028692055.1 Lachnospiraceae bacterium
TGAGAAAAATGACTGCGAGTCATAAATGCTATTTGCATCTTACACACATTTGCAAAAAAAGTCAACAGAAAGAAAAAGCATTAGAAAATTTATAAGAAAGTAGGAGTCATTGTGAAAGAGAAAAAAGAAAAGATTTCGCTTAAGGAAAACGGAAGGAAGATAAAGGAAAAACTTACACATATTTCTTTTAAGAATTTTTCTATCGTAGATATGATTATTGACAAACGAAAGACCATCGAGGTAGTATTCGCTGTATTATTTGTAATTTGTCTGTTATTAAGCCCGATGGTAAAGGTCAATTATGATTTGACGGAATATCTGCCGGAATCGGTAACATCGAAGAAGGCGATTGACCTGATGGAGCAGGAATTTGGTTATCCGGGTACAGCACGTATCATGATAAAGGATGTCAGTATCTATGAAGCTAGTATTTACAAGCAGATGATAGAAAAAATCGATGGTGTGGATATGGTATCCTGGATGAGTTCTGATGTTTATATGTCACAGGGGTTCGTAGAAGTCGATAAACAAAAGGATTATTATAAAGATGATTGCGCGGTTATGGACGTTACCTTTGTGGAAGGAGATACCACAGAAAGGACGAAGGAAGCAGTTGGTGAAATACAGGAGTTACTGGGAGAAAAGGGTTGTTTTGCAGGTCCGGCAGTAGAAAATAAATCTTTGGAGAAAACGTTAAATCGGGAAATTGACATAGCAACGACGGTTGCAGTTATTATGATTTTACTAATCCTAATTTTAACTACTACTTCATGGTTTGAGCCGGTGTTGTTTTTATCCATTATGGGTATTGCGATTATCTTAAACCGAGGGACGAATATATTTATGGGAACGATATCATTCTTAAGTTCGAGTGTATCCTCCATCTTACAGCTTGCGATTTCCATGGATTATTCTATTTTCTTATTACATACCTTTGTCCGTGAGAAGAACACAGGCATCGGAAAAGAACAGGCAATGTCCAATGCATTGCGACTCTCTGCACTATCTATCTTATCAAGTGCAGCGACTACTTTCGTAGGTTTTATGGCATTGTTTGCTATGAAATTCAGCTTGGGTGCAGACATCGGTATTGTATTAGGTAAGAGTATTATCTGGAGTGTAGGAACCGTAATCTTCCTAATGCCAGCACTGATATTAAAATTTGATGATTTAATTGAACGAACACAGCATAAGAATCTTATGCCTACCTTTGAAAAGTTCAGTCATGGAGTTTATAAGATTCGTTATGGCGTGTTAGCATTTATTATTATCGTTGTACTTCCTGCTTATATCGCACAGGATATGAACAGCTTCACCTTTGGAAACAGTTCACTCGGTGCCAGTGAAGGAACCGTTGTATATAATGATACACAGGAGATAGAGCAGAAGTTTGGACGTAGTAACCTTTATCTGGCTATCCTGCCAAATGAGTCGCGTATCAAAGAAAAAGAACTGGCAGATAAACTGGAAGACTTATCCTATGTAAAGAGTGTAACCGCTCTTGCCAAACAATTACCCGAAGGCATTCCAGAAAGTATTGTTCCAGAAAGTATTACAGGGTTGTTACGTACGGAAAACTATACCAGAATGCTAATATTTACAAGGACAAAAAGTGAAAGCGATTTTGCATTTGAAACCTCAGATGAAATACAGAAGATGGTAAAGGAATATTATCCGGAAAATTCCTACGTGGTTGGAAACACACCATCGACGCAGGATTTGAAAGAAATTTGTTTATCAGATTACATGGTGGTAAATATTCTTTCCTTAATCGGTGTTGCATTGGTAGTAGCAATTGCCTTCCGATCCTTATTGATACCAATTATCGTATTGATACCAATCAATGTTGCTATTTTTATTAATATGGCAATTCCGTATTTAGAGGGAGAAACATTTCTATTTGCAGGGTATGTAATTGTATGTTGTATACAACTTGGTGCAACGGTTGATTATTCGATACTACTGACGAATAATTATCTGGATGCCCGCGTGGAAATGGATAAGAAAGAAGCGGCAATACACGCAGTGCAAAAGAGTGCATTATCCATCTTTACTTCCGGCTCTATCTTAACGGTAGCCGGATATGGAATCTTCTTTATATCCAGTGTTGCGGCGGTATCTTCCATTGGACATATGGTAGGACGTGGTGCATTGCTGAGCTTGATTCTGGTGGTACTTGTATTACCAGCGTTGCTTACCATGTTTGACAAAAATATTTTCCGGGAAAAACATCGTATTGAACGAATTAACAAGGATGCGAAACGTAGAAGAAGAAAAGTAAGGGCGCGTATCATGGAAAAGACAGTACGTTGGACCAATGCAGATGAGGACGGCAACGATGATGAAAAATAAGTATGCAGGTAAGAATGAGGAGGTACTCCAAATGAAAAAAAACAGTCAAATAATTGGTAAAATAAACATACAGCTTCATAAAGGAAAAAAGATTTGCAGAAAACTGGCAGCGGGGACTTTGGCAGTGGTTACATTGGCAACGACCATTGGTGCAGATTGCTATGCAGGTGCCCCAAAGGTAGAAACAGATGAAGCAGTATATGCAAATCTGGATTATTACGGAACGGTAGATAGTGTCAGTGTTGTTAAGGGCTGTACCATGAATGGAAATACGGATATTGTGGATTATGGTAATTATGATGATGTTACCAATATGAGCAATAAGGTAAAACCTACCATAGAAAATGGAAAAGTGGCATGGAAGCTGCCGGAAGGCACGGATCAGTTTTATTATGAATGTGAAACAAAAGATTTAGCCACCCATATTCCGTGGAATCTGGATGTAACCTATAAATTAAATGGTGTTGAAACAGCGGGAGAAGATCTTGCCGGAGCAAGTGGGATGGTTACGATTGATATCAAAGCAACCCCAAATAAGAATGCACCGGAATACTATAGAAACAATCTGATTTTATCCTGTGCAACCATGGTAGACATGTCAAAGTCACTCAGCATCGACGCACCAGGGTCACAACTGCAATCAGTTGGTACCTACAAGGCAGTGGTATTTATGGCAATGCCTGGAGAAGAAGGGAATTTTGAAGTAAATATAGGTACGGACAGTTTTGAATCAATGGGTGTATTCTTTATGATGGTACCTGCAACACTGGAGTCTTTGGATATGATTTCGGATGTGGCAGATGTTAAAGATACGGTGCGTGATTCCGTAGATGCCATCAGTGACAGCACAGATGTAATCTTAGACAGCTTACAGGGAATGAAGTCTGGTTTGGAGCAGGTACAATCCGGTGCCAAGAGTGCACAGGAAGCAAAAGCCACTTACGACAGCCAGAAAGATGGATTAAAGGCAAATATGGATGCAACGATTGATTCCATGTATAATCTTTCCTTGAGTTTATCTGCGATGGATCCACATTTTGCAGAGGGAAAAAGAATTGCTGATGATGTGAGCTATCAGCTGAATGATATTGCGGTTGCCATGGCAGAAGGCAGAGATATCATGGATAAAATGACGAGTACCACCAATGACCTGCAGCATGCAATGCGTGATTTAGGAACCCTGATGGGAAATCTGGGAAGTGATAGCAATATGGATGCTTTAGAGAGTGCATTGAGTCATGATGCATCTTCCAGCGCATTGGAAAATTTTGATGCTACTAAAATAGCATATTATGAAGGTATGATGAGTGCAGATGAAAAAGAAGAATATGATAATGCTGATGCAGCAACAAAACAAAAAATGCTTATGGCAAAGGCATCTTCCGAAACTTCAGATGAAGGCATCTCGCAATTATTAGAGGGCTATCAGCAACAGTTAAAGGCTCTTGGTTCAAACCCTGCATTTGCAATGGGGGATGAAACCGATGAACTTCTGGGTCAGGCAAATAAATTAACCTACAAATTGCAGTCTATCATCACACAAACAAAAGCATTACAGGGAAATTACAGCAACGATTATAAGCTGGAGCTGCAAAGCTTCTTAGATGATATGCAGGCACTTACTGATAACACAAATAGTTTTATCTGGGCAGCAGGTATTACCATGAAAAATATGCGTAACATTATGGATACAACAGAGGGGAGTGTCAGCACTGCATTGGATTCCTCTTTAAATGGTATGATTGGTATTGCGGGTGGTGCAATCAGTGCAACAGATGGTACGGAAACTTTGCGTAATGCAAAGGATGTAATGAAAAATGCAATTGATGATGAATTGGATAAGATAGAGGAAGACACGAATGTCTTGAATATTGATACCAGTCTTCCATTCCCATCCTTCACTTCCGATAAAAATGGAACACCGGCAAGTATTCAAATCATCATGCGAACCAAAGAAATCTCCATAGATGATGCAGACGTTGATAATTCAGTAGACCTGGAGCCCGTAAAACAAAATATCGGTGTATGGGGACGTGTAAAAGCAGTATTTCACAAGATGTTTGGCTGGATTGGAAAATAAAAATTTTGTACCATTTTCAATTGCAGGGTCTTATGCTACAATACAAATATAATGTAGCAGGTACGGAAGCAAAATGTGTGCAGGCTTTTGAGTAAAGGAATGGAAGCAGTACATGAAAAGTAAAAAAGAAAAATGAGGATTTCAAATGATTGCACTTATTGTTGCGTATGCAGAGAACAGAGTAATTGGAAATAAAGGTATGATACCCTGGAAGATTAGTGGGGAACAGAAGCGGTTCAAAGAATTTACAACAGGTAATATTGTAATTATGGGAAGGCGTTCGTATGAGGAAATCGGGCGTCCATTGCCGAATCGTGAAACGATTGTAGTATCCCGTACACAAAATTTTGACTGTGAACATTGTAGAACAGCGACCTCCCTGGAGAAAGCGATTCAAATGGCAGGCACGGAGAAGGATATTTATATCTCAGGTGGCGCAGGATTATACAAGGAAGCAATATCAATGGTAGATAAAATGTATGTTACTTTTGTGGAAAAGGTAATAGAAGGAGATACCTATTTTCCAGAATTCGATGAAGCCGAATTTGAGAAACAGGTAGAAGAACATTTTGAGGGTGAAATACCTTATACCTATGTCACTTTTACAAGGATAAGGAAGTAATAAATCAGATAATTTATTTTAAAAAGAATATATTAAGCAGAACAAAAAGCAATGAGGCGGAAACAACCTTATTGCTTTTTTGTGTAAAAGGACTTGGTGCCAAAAGAGGGAAGAACCTTGATTTGTACGCGACCAAAGGTCGCAGATGGTAATCATTTTGAAAACAAGAACTGAATTGACTTAATAATATAATCCTTTAAAAAAATTTTAGGAATAAAAGGAATCAGATACGACATACTAACCATAAATTAGAAAGTATGTGGAGGATGTTGCGTAATTGCAACGAAATGAAAATGCAGGAAGTAGTATTGTATATAAAATTTATGGCGAATGCAGAAATCAGCAAAAAGGACGTACAGTTAAAAGATATTGCAAAGCTGACATGTAAGGATACACATATTCTTGCACGAGCGAAGGCAATGAAGCTGCACACCTTTAAAGAAGATACAAGGCAGGTAATCAGTGCATTAAAGGTAATCGAAGAAATTGAAAAGATTATGACAAATGTGTCAGTAACTTGTATTGGAAATAACGCAGAAACAGTAGTGAAGGTCATTCAGGTAGAGAAAAAAAAGGGAGTTATGTGTATCCTGAAAATTATTTTTATTTCAATGATTTGCTTCTGGGGTACTGCATTTACCGTAATGTCCTTTCATAATGACATTGGCATTAATCAGATGTTCGAGCAGATATATTA
>JAQUYA010000036.1:5851-17554 GCA_028692055.1 Lachnospiraceae bacterium
GGTTTTCGCCATGGTTTGGGAATAGCAATATTGATGATTGCACTTGGTAAAATAGCAGGTTCCCTATTTTACTTTGCCAATCAGATATATTTATACGGAGGTTCCTAAATAGAACGTGTATTTAATGATTGATTTTAAAGGTGTGCTAAAGCACACAGATAGGAGTAATGATGGATAAGAATGTGAAACAGGAAGAACTGAAAAAAGAGGAGTACAGTGAATATGTGAAACAGGTGACGCCGACGCATAATCTGTGGATGCAGATGGGAAAGGCTTTTTTGGTTGGTGGTCTGATATGTGTACTTGGACAGGCAATCACCAATTATTTCCTTGGAACTGGTGTGGACAAGGAAATGGCAGGTTCCTGGTGTTCTTTGATTCTGGTATTTTTAGCGGTGCTTTTAACAGGCTTAAATATTTATCCAAAGATAGCGAAATTTGGAGGAGCCGGTGCACTGGTTCCGATTACAGGATTTGCCAATTCGGTCGCTGCGCCAGCCATAGAATTCAAAAAGGAAGGTCAGGTTTTTGGAGTTGGCTGTAAGATATTTACGATAGCAGGACCAGTTATCCTGTATGGAATTTTCACGAGCTGGGTGTTGGGATTTGTTTATTGGATTATAAGATAAAAATGACAAATGTCATCTTGTTATTTCCCACTATTAATAATAAACTAAAGAGAGAGTTTTGCAAAAAAATGGTGAGGAAACGATACGGTGAAAAAGATTCATTTGAAAAATAAATTATTAATTGAATTTATAGCGGTTCTTTTAGTGCTGAATATAAGCACATTAGTATTGCTTCTTTATTTTCTATATGGGAAGATAGATAATTCTGCGGCTAGAATTAGAAATCAGGAAAAAATAGGGGCATGCTATATGACTATGAATAATCCCTTTTATAGTATTCTGAATAATGAGGTACGTGCAGTTGTAGAAGAAAATGGAGATATCTTAATTACCAGAAATCCGGGATTGGACAGTGTAAAGCAGCAGGAAGAAATCTATGATTTGATTGATTTGGGGGTAAAAGCACTTATTATTACACCTGTCGACTGGAAAGCAATCGAACCGGCGCTGCGTAAGGCAAAGGGACAGGGGATAGCTATCGTGATTGTAGATAGTAATGTATACGATGATGAATTGGTAGACTGCACCGTGGTATCTGATAATTATGAGGCGGGGGTACAATGTGCAGAGGAGCTTATGGAACAGCAGGAATCTGCGCGTATCGTGGTATTGAAGCATTCGGTTGCAAAATCTTCCATAGACAGAACAGCGGGGTTTGAAGAAACTTTAAAAAAGAATCCCAATTATACCATTGTAGAACGGGTAGAGTGCAATGGACAATTGGAAGTGGCGATGCCTGCGATGGAAAAGGTGTTGGATACGGGAGTTGCCTTTGATACCATTTTTGCGCTGAATGATCCAAGTGCACTTGGCGCAATGGCAGCTTTGGAGGAAAAAAACTGTCTGGAAGGTATCGAGGTTTATTCTGTGGATGGTTCACCAGAGGGAAAGGCAATGGTGAAGGAAGGAATGATGGAGGCAACATCTGCACAATTTCCAACGGAAATCGGCAGAATGGCTGCCGAGCGCATGTATGACATACTGACTGGGAAGATGGTCGAAACGGAAATACTGGTGCCGGTAACTTTAGTCACTTCGGAAAATATAGGGGACTATGAAATAGACAGGTGGCAGTAAAAGGGGCAAATGAAAATGGATGAATGGGATGATAAAAGTCTTCTTAATTACATACAATGGATAATGAAAAATCTGAATTTTATTATTATTATTTTTTTATCACTTACCATGAGTGTTTCCATTTATCGTATTTGTGACTCAATGGGAGCCGCTTCCTTTATGAACTCACTGAACCGGCTGCCACAGATACCCTGGAAAATACCAGTATATAGTTGCGTACTTTATATATCTTTACTTTTGCTCATGAACAGTCGGGTAAAGCTTAGGAAAAATGTCGGATTATTTTTTTTAACTGCTATTCTGGAGCTTACCATTTCGGTCTGGATTATGTGGATATTACATATGAATTATAGTGGGATTATACTGTTGATTGTTGCAGATTTACTGACTTACAGCAAGAAAAATAAAACGAAAATTATTTTGCTGGGTCTCATATTTATCCTGTTTATATTTGCGGATTACGATTTGATGGCTTCTAAATGGAATATTATATCCTTTCGAACCTATTTATCTTATTATAATGTTCCGGTTGTAAATCTTTTAATAGGAATAAAGAATGTACTTACTTCGATTAATTTGCTTTTATTTGCACTTTTTATGATTCTGTTAATAAGGATACAGACCCATGAAAATGAAAGAATAAATCTATTAAATCAGCAGCTTCAGGAAGCCAATCTTCAATTAGAAGAATACGCAAAGAAAACAGAAAAAATGACTGAAACAAGAGAACGAAACCGACTGGCCAGAGAGATACATGATACCCTGGGACATGCCCTGACGGGAATCATCGCTGGGATTGATGCATGTATGGCAATGATTGATATTGCACCGGAAGCAGTAAAAAAACAAATGGTTACGATTGGTGAGGTTGCCAGAAATGGAATGACAGATGTACGAAGGTCGGTGAATGCACTACGTCCAGACGTATTGGAACGATTAAATCTGTTAGAGGCATTGCAGCAGATGATTTCGGAAATTACGGCGACTACAAGTACAGAGATTTTATTGAAAAACAAAATTGAACATTTAAAATTCAGTGAAGACGAAGAGGATGTAATTTATCGTATTATTCAGGAAAGTGTCACCAATGCGATTCGTCATGGAAAGGCAAAGGAGATTCAGATCGAACTGAGCATGGAATATAATGTATTGACCATAACGGTTATCGATAACGGCTGTGGTTGTAAAGACATTAAAAATGGATTTGGATTACAGCATATGAGAGAGCGGCTCGGCATGCTGCAGGGAACCTTGGAAATAGATGGAAGCAATGGATTTAAAGTAATCGCGAGAATACCAATTAGATGGGGAGAAGAATATGATTAATGTATTGATAGCAGATGACCAGGAATTAATTCGCCAGAGTCTTTTGATTGTATTGAGTACACAGGATGATATTCAGGTTACAGATGCGGTATCCAATGGTAGAGAGGTAATTGGCTCGGTACGCAAGAATAAACCAGATGTAATATTGATGGATATCCGTATGCCTGAGATGGATGGTGTACAATGTACGAAAATTATTAAAGAAAATTATCCGGATATAAAAATTATTATTTTAACAACCTTTGACGATGATGAATATGTATTCAGTGCTTTAAAATATGGCGCAAGCGGATATTTACTGAAGGGAATTTCCATGGAGGAATTGGAGGAAGCAATTCGTAAGGTTTATCAGGGAAATGCGATGATTAATCAGGATATTGCCGGGAAGGTGCTGCGTCTTTTCTCTGAGATGGCACAGAGTAACCTGGCGATTCAGGTAGATACAAAGTCGGTAGAGGATATTGTGAAAAATGAATGGCGTGTTATTAAGCAGGTAGGACGAGGTCTGTCCAACAAGGAGATTGCAGTAAAGCTGTCCTTATCAGAAGGAACGGTACGTAATTATCTGAGTACCATTCTAAGCAAACTGGATTTGCGTGACCGTACACAGCTTGCGATATGGGCTGTACAGACGGGTGTAGTAACGAAACAATTTGCAGAAGAAGAGGATTAGAACGGAGTGTTCTATATGATAAAACGAAAAAAAAGAGAAAAAGAAAGAGCACAGACCGGTAGGCTTATAAAATGTTTCGTAGTTACTTCACTTTTTCTTATGACCATAATGGGACTGACTGGCTGTGCAAAAAGGGAGAAAGTCATTACCATAGGTATGTTTGCAGAGAGCAACTGGGGTGTGCCTTCCGGAACGGTATACGAGATTATGGACGATGCCATAGCAAGGTTTGAAAAAGAAAATCCGGGAGTAAAAGTAGTTTATACCAGTGGCATCATGAAGGAAGATTATTCAGAATGGCTGGCGGAACAATTATTAAAGGGAACGGAACCAGATGTCTTTGTAATTCTTTCAGAGGATTTTAATAATCTTGCATCGCTTGGTGCTATGTACGATTTGCAGGACTTTATCGACAAAGATACTGACTTTAATCCAAATTTATATTATTCAGCAGCGTTTCAATATGGACAGTGGAAAAATCAACAATTTGGTTTGCCATACGAAAGCGTTCCTACATTAATGTTTGTAAATAAGACATTATTGCAGGAGGAGCAAATTGCATTGCCAGAGACTGACTGGACATGGGATGATTTTTATCGTATCTGTGCGGCGGTTACAAAAGATACGGACAGGAATGGTACAATAGACCAATTTGGCTGCTACAATTACACCTGGAAGAATGCTGCTTATTCCAATGGTTGTGTTTTGTTTGATGAAACCGGAAAAGAGTGTTATGTAAACAACAAACAAATGGAGGAGGCGGTTCAATTTGTGGAAAACCTACAGAGCCTTACGGCAGGTTATACGGTATCCTCAAAAGATTTTGACCTTGGCAAAGTTGCCTTTCAGCCAATGCCTTTTTCTGAGTACCGTACGTATGCTCCTTATCCCTGGAGAATAAAAAAGTACATGAATTTTGAATGGGGCTGTATTCCCCTTCCGGCAGGACCGAGTGGAAATAATGTTTCAGAACTAAGTACACAACTCTATGGAATCAGCGCCCGAACAAAAGAACCTACATTATCGTGGAAGTTTCTGAAGACATTAACGTATGAAACAGAAATACAAAAAGAGATTATTGATTATTCTCAAGGAGCATCTCCCTTAAAGAAGGTAATGAATGCCGATGAAACAATTCGTAAACTAAACGAAGATGTGCCCGGCAATAATAATATGAATATACAAATGCTGAATGATGTTTTAAATAATTCTTCTATCGCACCGAAGTTTCGGAAATATGATGGGGCTATGGAAGTCATCGATGAAGGAATCGCAAATGCATTGCAGAGTGATAATAATATCCGGACATCTCTAATTACATTACAGCGAAAAGTAAATGCATACCTGAATAATTAACTGACGCAAAAACCACTGTTGCTCTCACCAGCCATGCTCCATACATGCATGACGGATGAGCGCGGCAGTGGTTTTTTGTGCAATGGGATTCGGGTGTCAAAAGTGACATTTGTCATGGGAGAAAGTGACAAATTGCGAGAAAAAGGAGTGACGGATGGCAGGTGTGAAATTTATGAAAATTTTATAAAATTCAAATATGGTAAAGAGAAAAAGGAAAACGATAGGAAATCGTGGAAGGGAGTCGAATGAAATATATTATATTAGTAAGCCATGGCAAATTTGCGCCGGGATTACATAGTGCATTGGAGATGCTTGCTGGAAGTGGGCGAGAAGACATATTAAGTACCAGCTTAGAGGATGGAATGAGTCAGGACGTATTTGAAGTAAATTTCCGTAAGCTGATTGCACCAATAACATTGGAAGACGAAGTGATTTTGATGGGCGATTTGGTTGGTGGTTCACCACTTACAACTGCTACAAATGTGATTGCAGATGTAGGAATGTTGGAAAAGACAGTTATCTATGGAGGAATGAACCTTCCTTTGGCAGTCAATGCCGCATTATTGAAGGACAGTATGGAGATGGTGGATTTGAAAGCCATGTTAGTTGAGGAAGCCAGGGAAGAAGTAAAGGAATTTATTTTAGACACAAGTAGCGAAGACGAAGAAGTATAAGAAGGAGAATATAATGGCAATTTCATTTGTGAGAGTAGACGATAGAATGATTCATGGGCAAACCTGTACGCGGTGGGCATTGGAGTATCCATGTGATGGATTGATTGCAGTAAATGACAGAGCAGCGAGTACACCAGTATTGAAAGCAGCTTATAAGAGTGCAAGCGGTAAAAAAACGTTTGTATGGACACTGGATGAATTTAAGGAAAAGTGTCAGAAGGTATTAGACAGTAAGGATCGCTATTTTCTTATTACAAAGGATCCTATAGATATGGCTAAAATTCTGGTAGAAAATGGTTTTAAGCCAGGAATTAATAAAGTGATTATTGGACCATGTAATGACAGACCGGGAGCAACAAAGCTTGGAAATAACCAGTCTATTACGCAGGAGGAAGCAGATGCGTTGGAACGCATTATGAAAGCAGGATTTGATGTGGAATTTGCTTTATTAAAAGAGGAAGCAATTGGAAACTGGACAAAGTTTAGAGGCCAGTTTGGCTTTTAATAGTTAAAAAAAGAGTGTAGGAACACTTAGGGAAAAGGAGAAAAAGAGAATGGAAATATCAATTTTACAAGCAGTATTATTTGGATTATTTGCCTGTCTGGCAAGTATGCCTGGTATGGGTGGAACAGTATTGGGTAATTACACATTGGGCAGACCATTAGTAGCAGGTCTTGTTGTTGGAATTATCATGGGGGATATCCAGACAGGAATTATCGTTGGTGCAGCGATTCAGGTTGTTTATATTGCACTGGTTACCCCGGGTGGAACGGTATCCGCAGATGTCCGTGCAATCAGCTACATCGGCATTCCACTTTCCATTGTTGCAATCAAAGGCTTAGGATTAGACCCATCTTCTGCGGCAGCAGCACAGATGGCAACCGCTCTTGGAGCAGCAGTAGGAACACTTGGAACAGTATTATTTTATGGAACTGCAACCATTAACCTTGTTTGGCAGCACATGGGCTGGAAAGCAGTGGAAAAGGGCGATTTCAAAAAATTATATTTGGTAGATATGGGACTTCCTTGGATTTCACATTTATTATGCAGCTTTATTCCTACGGTAATTATTACCAAAATGGGTTCTGATATGGTAGATGTTATCAAAACCGCGTTGCCAATGGATGGTATTGCAATGAAAACCTTATTCACAGTTGGTAGCTTACTTCCGGCAGTAGGTGTAGCAATTCTTCTCAAACAGGTAGTTGTAAAAGCAACCGATTTACTTACTTTCTTCTTTGGATTTACGCTGGCAGCATGTATGGGTGTAAATCTGGTAGGCGCAGCTATTATCGGTGGTTTCTTCGGTGTAATTAACTATAAGATTAAAATGCTGGCAATACATAAAGCAGCTGTAGCAGGGGCAAATACAGTAGAAGATGAAGAGGAGGATATTTAAGATGGCAGTTAAAAAATTATCAAAAGGAGCACTTTCAAAATCATTTCGAAATTGGTTTTATGGACATTTAACATGCTTTTCTCAGGAACATATGCAGACATTTGGATACCTTTGTTCTATGCTTCCATTAGTAGAAGAGCTATATGATACCAAAGAGGAGCAAAAAGAAGCAATGCAGACTTACACCGCTTTCTTTAATACGGAGCCACAGCTTGGTACCTTAGTTGTTGGTATTACAGCGGGTCTGGAGGAAGCAAAGGCAAATGGAGAAGATATTGACGGCGAAATGATCAATGGTATTCGTGCCGGATTGATGGGACCAGTTGCCGGCATTGGTGATTCTCTTGTAGTTGGCACTCTAATTCCTATTTTATTGGGAATCGCATTGGGATTATCCACGGGTGGTTCTCCGGTTGGTGCGATTTTTTATATCATTGTCTGGAACCTTATCATTACTCTCGGTATGAGATTTCTCTATTACAAAGGCTATGAATTAGGTGGTAAGGCAGTGGAATTAATCGTTGGCGAACAGGCAAATGCAATCCGCGAATCCGTCATTATGTTAGGTACCGTTGTAATTGGTGCTGTTGCAGCTTCCTGGATTAGTGTTACGACTTCTTTCCAAATGCTGAATGCAGAAGGTGGCACTATCATTAATTTACAGAATACCTTAGATGGCATTTATCCAAAACTATTATCTGCAGGTGCTGTAATCTTCTGCTGGTGGTTAATGAGTAAAAAGAAAATCTCTCCTACGATTGTTATGCTATTACTTGTTGTGATTGCATTTGTAGGTGTATTACTAGGATTCTTCAATCCGGGTCTGAGCTACTAAAAAGATATTAAAGGGGATAAAATTGTGAATTATCAGATGATTTGTTGTGACATTGATGGAACGCTATTAGATAGTAAACACCGTATCCCTGATAGGGTAAAAGAAGCAGTGCGTAAAGCAGTTGAGGAAGGAATCCTATTTGTACTGGTATCAGCCAGAACACCCGAGGCAGTGCGACCGATTCAAATGGAGCTCGGAATCCGTGGAATTACCGTTTGCTATGCAGGTGCCTGTATCGTAGAAGACAGACAGGTATTATATAGTCAGGCAATTGAAGCAGAGGTGGCAAAAAAAATATGTGATATAGCAGGGAAATATGGTCTGTCAATAAGTCTTTTCCGGGGACGGGAATGGTTCGTTGAACAAATGGATGATCATATTCAACTGGAAATTGATATCACGAGAGTTTTTCCACAGATAACAAGTATCCATCATATTTTGCAACAATGCATACAGGAAAAGGCAGGTATCAATAAAATCATGCTTACGGCATCAACCGAAAAGGTAAGAGAGGTTGGTGAAATCCTGTCTGCAATACCGGAACTACAGGTACAGATAGGCTATTCAAAGGATAATTATCTTGAGATTATTCCGATGGAAACCAGTAAAGGAAATGCGGTAAAAAAACTGTGTGAACTAAAGGATATCAATCCACAGAATGTAATTGCAATTGGAGATGAAAATTTAGATATTTCCATGATTCAGTATGCAGGTATGGGCGTCGCAATGGGAAATGCAATAGAAGAATTAAAGCAAGCTGCAGACTTTACGACAAGGACAAATGATGAGGCAGGGGTTGCTTATGCATTGGAGAGATTTGTGTTAAAAAATGCAGATTAAGAAATACGATTATACAAAAAAGGGATAGAAACATTCAAACTGCTGAGTGTTTCTATCTTTTTTGTGTAGTAGGATTCGGGTGTCAAAAGGGTAGCGGCTGGGGTACACTGGCAATCTGCACAAGTGGTATATATTTTTTATTCCATTGTACAGAAATAAGAAATTCTAAGCATTCCCTGTAATTGTTTGGAAGCTTTCCACAACCGGCTTACATTCGCCCTCCATGGCTCAGGTAAGCCTCATTCAGACATCGTGTCTGAATGTTGTTGGCATTTTAATGGGAATACTAAGAATTTCTAATTCCTTTCCAAAGTCATGCAAAATAAATACCATTTGTGTAGATTTCCAGCGTACCCCAGCCGCTACCCTTTTGACACCCTGCACACTATTTTATAGTTGACAGATAAACAAAATGGCGCTATGGTTAACTACATAAGTAATGAACCAAATAACATTAGAATAAATGTGAATAAAAAAAGGAAGTGAAAAGTTCATGAATGAAATACTGACACAGGAAAAGTCCATTTATTTACAGATAAGTGAAATGATTGAAAATGATATTTTACGGGATATCATTCTAGAGGAAGAAAAAGTGCCCAGTACGAATGAACTGGCAAAGCTGTATGCGATTAATCCAGCAACAGCAGCAAAAGGAGTGAATATTTTGGTGGATGCGGCTGTTTTATATAAAAAAAGAGGAATCGGCATGTTTGTAGCGAAAGGAGCAAAAGAAAAGATTACAGAGCGTCGTAAAAAAGACTTTGCAGCGGATTATATAAAACGGCTTGTGGAAGAAGCGGGAAGCCTTGGCATTACGCAGGAAGAAATATTTGCTATGATAAAGGGGGAATACAAGAATGAGTAAACTGGAGTGCAGAGGAATTGGAAAAAAATATGGAAAAAAGGAAGCATTGCAACAGATAGACTTAACCATAGAGAGTGGAAAGATATATGGTCTGATTGGACGAAATGGGGCTGGGAAAACAACATTATTATCCATTATGGCGGCACAGAATCCAGCATCACAGGGCATGGTAATGCTGGATGGGGAAAATATATGGGAAAATCAAAAAGCATTGGGGAATATCTGTTTTTCCCGTGAAATTTCTCCAGCCTCCGGTAAAAACGGTATTGGTTCCCTGAGGATAAAAGAGTATTTAAAAGCGGCAGCAATCTATCTGCCCAAATGGGATGCACAAATGGCAGGGCATTTGATAGAAATGTTTGCACTGAATCCCAAACAAAGAATGAGTAAAATATCCAAAGGAATGCTGTCCATGGTTACGATTATCGTGGCAATGGCAAGCAAAGCGGAATATACCTTTCTGGACGAACCGGTTACCGGATTGGATGCTGTCATGCGGGAACGTTTCTATCAAATATTACTCGATGAGTATGCAGATACGGGAAGAACATTTGTGATTTCCACACATATCATCGAAGAAGCAGCCAACATCTTTGAAGAGGTAATCCTGTTAAAAAAAGGATGCTTCTTCATAAAAGAAAATACACAGCATTTAATGGAGCGTGCGTTACATATAAGCGGCAGGACAGAACAGGTAGGAGAAGCTGTAGAAGGGCTTGTAGTCTGTCAGGAGGAAATTATGGGCAGAAGTAAGGGCGTGACTGTATTATTGGAAGAGGGTCAGACAGTAAAGACTGGATTTGAAGTAACGGTGCAGCCGGTCAGCCTGCAGAATCTTTTTGTGGCATTGTGTGGAAAGGAGGATTAGAAATGGGAGCAATTCGTTATTTTGCAAGAAAAGCAGAGGAAGTGGTAGGGTTGTTATTTGCAATTTCGCTGGCATGTGGATTATTTTTTACATTATTTGGTGCACTGGAAATGAGAAATAATACAATAGAATACTATATACGGACTTCCTTCTGGTATTCGATAATGATGGGGGCGGTTATGATTTTCGCCATGCATCTGGGAAATGAACAATTAAATATTCCCCTTTCCTTATCACTGGGAAGTAGAAGAAAAGAAGTGTTTTGGGGAATACAGAATATGAATCTGCTGGTAATTTTACAGGTAACTATTTTTTTGATAATCATTCAGATTGTTTTTCCGTTTCTTACACAGGAAATCCCTTTTTCGATTAACGGGCTGTTATTGTTTGGTTTTTTGTTTTTGGCTGGAATGGGGCAGATATGCAGTGCTGTTTCAATCAGATTTGGTGGTAAGGGAAATATTCTTTTTATTGCCATTATTGTAGTGGTTGTAGTGAACTTTGTATTAGGAATTCTGCAAGGTGTAAGCGTTGAAGAAAACGTATTTGGTTTTGGAGTGAAAGTGATATGGGACGCCAGGGGTCTGAATTTTCTTATGATAGCAGGTTCGGTCCTGCTATATGCCTTAAGTATGTGGATTTTCTGGAAAGTACTTAAGAGATACGAGGTTCGGAACTAAAGGGTGGAGGCTGATGGGAAGCTATGAAAATGATAAGTGACGGGAATAACAAAAATAAGATAAGGTCAGTAATAGAACGCATACGTCTTTTCCTTATCGAAAGAAGACTTCAAAAGCTCAGGAAAAATCTGGAAAATCAGACACCAACCATTATTGCGAATAATTGCAATGGAACCTTTATGTATCATGATTTGGAACTTCGGTTCTGCTCACCGACAATTAATCTTTTTTTCAGTATTCAGGATTATTTGAAATTTGTAAGCCACATGGATATGTATCTTGCAATGGAACTGGAAGACATTACGGAGAAAGATGCACCGTATCCGATGGGCAGGATTGTAGATATTACTTTGCACTTTGTCCATTATAAAGATTTCAAAGAGGCTTCCATGAAATGGAAAGAACGTGCAAAACGCATTCAAAAAGAAAATCTCTATTTGGTCATGAATGAAGGACGTGGCTGCACTTACGAGGATTTGA
>JAQUYA010000036.1:17654-25584 GCA_028692055.1 Lachnospiraceae bacterium
GGATTTGAGAAGCAGGAGTCCTGTGATTATTTATTCAACTATCCACCGAGGAGCTTAAAAAGATATTATGAACAGTTCGATTATGTACATTTCTTGAACCAAATGTGAGCAGAATCGCAAGCGATTATTCGCGCGGATTGTCTATGCCTGTATAAATTGAAACCTAGGAATAAAAGATAGCAGCAAAGATATGTATAAATAGAGAAATAATTGAAAGAATAATATCAAAGCCAACAAGTAGGCAAAGCCAATATAATTGGCTTGAAATTAAGAACAGAATGGGAGAAGTGAGTAGATATGATGCAGGGAAAACAGAGTATTGCGTTTGAAAAGGCGCCTTATATTATAGCAAGTGCGAGTATCGTAGGAACGAAAGAGGGAGAAGGACCTTTGGGAAAGCTCTTTGATATGGTTGGCGAGGAAGACCATTTTGGAGCAGATAATTGGGAAGATGCGGAGAGTGGGTTACAAAAGGATGCCGTATATTTAGCATTAAAAAAAGCAAATAGGAAGCCGGAAGAAATAAGATATCTTTTTGCAGGGGATTTACTAGGTCAGTCAATTGCGACATCTTTCGGTATTATGAATTACCAGATACCTGTTTTTGGATTGTATGGTGCCTGCTCCACCTGCGGGGAAGCACTGAGTCTGGGGGCAGTGACAGTTGCGTCAGGTAATGCGACACGTGTGTTATGTGTGACCTCCAGCCACTTTGCAAGTGCGGAAAAGGAATTTAGGTTTCCTTTGGAATATGGAAATCAAAGACCCTTATCAGCGTCCTGGACGGTAACGGGAAGTGGCGCTTTTATTATCAGCAGTGAAGCAGAAAAGAATGCTCGTGCGAAGATCACCGGAATTACGACAGGAAAGATTATTGATTATGGATTAAAGGATTCGATGAATATGGGAGCCTGCATGGCACCGGCTGCTGCGGATACGATTTATCAGAATCTCGTTGACTTCGGGAGAAAACCGGAGGATTATGACCGTATTATTACAGGAGATTTGGGACATGTAGGACAGCTTGCATTGTATGATTTATTATTGGAAAAAAATATCGATATTGGAAAACAGCACATGGACTGTGGTATCGAGATGTTTGACCAAGAGAGTCAAGATACACATGCAGGAGGTTCCGGCTGCGGCTGTGCCGCTACCGTACTGTCCGCATATATACTGAAACAAATCGAAGAGGGCACCTGGAAACGCATACTATTTGTACCAACAGGCGCACTATTATCCAAGACCAGTTTCAATGAAGGACAGACGGTACCTGGGATTGCACATGGAGTAGTCATTGGGGGGGTGTAAGAAAAAGGCCAGTCGGCATTAATGCTTCTTAAGTTCTTCCAGGGTCGAAGTGATTGCCTTGTGGGGACATGCAGCCTTACAGTCACCACAACGAATGCATTCCATACTGTTGGGCTGTTCCCAGACCTTAATTGCCATAGTGCAGGCCTTCTCACAGGCTCCGCATTTGGTGCAGGCATTCTCATCCACATGAAAACGGTACAGAGAAATCGGATTAAACAATCCATAAATGGCACCCAGCGGACACAAGTATTTGCAGAATGGCCGGGATATCTTAATGGAGCCAATTACAATCACAAGCAAAAGTGCAACCTTCCAGGCAAAACGGAAACGGGCGGCACTTCGCAGCCCTTCATTCATGGCAACTAAAGGGATTCCCCCAAACAGCGTTCCGCTGGGACAAATATATTCACAGAACCAGGGACTTCCCATTCCTACTACATTAACCACAACAGCAGGCAGGATAAGAACAAATATCACTAAAATCCCATATTTTAAATACCGTAAATACCGATGTCCCGGAAGCGTCTTCCTTTTCCGGAACACCGGTATTTTGTAAAGCAAATCCTGTACGAGTCCAAAGGGACACATCCATCCACATATCAATCTTCCAAACAATGCGCCGAAGGCCATTAAAAATCCAAATATGTAGCAGGAAAATGAAAATTTCTGACTGCCCAGTACAGCTTGAAGTGAACCGATGGGACAGGAGCTGAGTGCACCCGGACAGGAGTAACAGTTCAGTCCCGGGACACAAATCATTTTCGAAGGTCCGGTATAAATTTTCCCTTCCAGAAATCCCTTCGCGTAGCCGTTGGTCAGAGCAAACCAGGCGGCCTGGAACCAGTGGCGGTACTTATGCACGCCTTTACCCAATTCCAATACACTCCATACAGATATTCACTGCCTTTAACAGTACGGTTGCGTGCTCTGTGCGCAATACGCCCATTATAATCATGAGTATTCCGGCTGCTAGCAATACGACACCCGGAGCATACTCCTTCTTTTTACTTCTTTTTTTCATTTGCATAACTCCTTCAAATAACTGAAATACGGGATTATTTTCCCTGCTGCTTCTATTACAACAGTAGGCTATCATTATACAGAGTTTTTTCCTGCACATCAATAAGAATAAGAATACTTTAATATTTGTGAGATATAAAATATTGCATTTGAGTAAGAATATGTTATATTAATAGAAGAAAAATACAAACGCAGTTTTTACAAAAGGTGAGGAGAAAGCCCATGAAAAAATTAGGAATTAAAGAAGTTGTGGCAATTGGCATTGGAACAGCATTATTTATTGTATTGACGGAAGTACAGGTCCCAATTGGTATTCCAAACACAGCATTACAACCCCGTGCAGCATTATTAGCATTTATGGCAGCTGTATTTGGACCAATCGTAGGTGGAGCCATCGGATTAATCGGACATGCGCTCGGAGATGCCGTATTTTATGGAAGTGTCTGGTGGAGCTGGGTGTTCCCAGAAGCAGTACTGGGTATTATCGTAGGTGTATTTGCTAAGAAATATGCAATCAAAGAAGGTGGATTTGATAAAAAGGCCGCTGTTCTTTTTAATGTAGTGCAGGTGATTGGAAATGCAGTTGCATGGATATTAGTTGCACCAGTACTTGATATTTTAGTTTATGCAGAGCCTGCAAATAAAGTATTCATTCAGGGATTTTTCGCATTCCTTGGAAATATTATTATTACAGCAATTTTAGGTACTTTGATTGCATTTGGTTATACCAAAATCGGTGCAAAATCATCAAGTTTGAAAAAGGAAGATTAGTATATGAAGCCCATTATCGAATTTAAAGATTTTTCATTTAAATATCGATCACAAGTAGAGCCTACACTCCGGGATATCAATTTAGCAATTTATCCCGGAGAAAAAGTGTTAATTATAGGACCGTCCGGTTCAGGAAAGTCAACTTTGGCAAATTGCCTAAACGGACTGGTCCCTTTTTCGTATCCGGGGGATATCACCGGTACATTGGAGATAGATGGCGTGAATCCTAAGAAATTAGGTATTTTTGGCATGTCTAAGAAAGTCGGAACCGTACTGCAGGATACCGATGGACAGTTTATCGGATTGACAGTAGCGGAGGATATTGCATTTGTATTAGAAAATGACCAGGTACCACAGGATAAGATGTTTGATAAGGTTGGGGAAATCGCAGAGCTTGTAGATGTAGCAACGTTGTTGCATCATGCACCAACCGCATTATCCGGTGGGCAGAAGCAAAGGGTATCCATGGCTGGTGTTATGATAGATGATGTGGATATTTTATTATTTGATGAGCCTCTTGCAAATCTGGATCCTGCGACGGGAAAAAGAGCGATTGATTTAATCGATCGGATACAAAAGCAGAAAAATACAACCATTGTAATTATTGAGCATCGTTTAGAGGATGCATTGTATCGGGATATAGACCGTGTTGTTGTCGTAGGTGACGGAAGAATCGTAGCAGATACGACGCCGGATAAATTATTGGCGGGCAGTTTATTAAAGGAGCAGGGA
Organism: Lachnospiraceae bacterium; assembly: GCA_028692055.1. Taxonomy (GTDB): domain Bacteria; phylum Bacillota; class Clostridia; order Lachnospirales; family Lachnospiraceae; genus SZUA-378. Next base: position 21,492 of record JAQUYA010000036.1, read on the forward strand.
ATTCGGGAACCGCTCTATATTACAGCCTTAAAGTATGCAGGCTGTGAGGTAACGCCAGAAAGCCATCCGCAACATATTAGCAGCATGAATTTACAGCCTTATGTGGATAAGGTGCAACGATGGTACAGGGAAAAGACATTTCAAAAAGTGGAAAACAGACAGGAAGCGATTCTTGAGGTTAAGCATCTCAGCTTTGGCTATGAAGATGGAGATCCTGTTTTAAAAAATATACATTTTACAGTTCAAAAAGGTGAAATGATTAGTATTGTTGGAAAAAATGGTGCAGGAAAAACAACCTTATCAAATCTGATATGTGGGTTTGCAAAACCAAACGAGGGAAGTATTTCTTTTCACGGGGAGGATATCGCAGACTGGTCCATCAAGGAACGTGGTGAAAAGATAGGACTTGTTATGCAGAACCCAAATCAGATGATATCAAAACCGATGATATTTGAAGAAGTTGCACTTGGACTTGCTGTCCGTGGAGTTTCGGAGGACGAGATAAATGAACGGGTCAATGCAACGCTTAAAATATGTGGACTATATCCATTTCGCAACTGGCCAGTATCGGCTTTGAGTTTTGGACAAAAGAAGCGTGTTACGATAGCTTCTATTCTGGTAATGAATCCAGAAGTACTGATTCTGGATGAGCCGACGGCGGGACAGGATTACAGACATTATACGGAAATCATGGAATTTCTAAAGGAAATCAACCGGGACTATGGTATTACCATTGTGATGATTACCCATGATATGCATTTAATGCTGGAATATACGGACAGAACGATTGTAATTGCAGATGGAGAAATGCTTGCAATTGATGAGCCGGCCCGAATATTGACGAATAAACAGATTACGGATAAGGCGTATCTAAAGAGGACTTCTTTATATGATTTGGCAATTGCGTGTGAAATTCCAGATGCGACTGCATTTGCAGCTTACTTTATAGATTATGAGCGTGCAATGGGAGGTGAAGGCTGATGAATGGACGTATTTTGACTTATGAAGAGAAGGATACCTGGATTCACCGATTGAGCGGTGTGTCAAAGCTGATTTTCTTTATGGCATGGTCGATTACCAGTATGATGACCTACGATACCCGTGTTCTTGTGGTTATGCTCATACTCAGCCTTGTTATTTTCAAGGTATCCAGAACGGAATGGCGTCAGATAAGTGCTGTTTTTAAATTAATTACCGTATTTATGCTGATTAATCTGATTGCGATATTTTTATTTTCACCGAACCAGGGAACTAAGATTTATGGAACAGAAACGGTGCTTTATCATTTGTTCGGTAATTATGCAATTACAACGGAACAGCTATTTTATGAATTCAATATTATGATTAAGTATTTTACGATTGTACCGGCTGTATTGATGTTTCTGGCAACTACCAATCCGTCTGAATTTGCGGCCTCTTTGAACCGTGTGGGAGTGAGCTACAATGTGGGTTATGCACTTGCAATCGCACTTCGTTATGTACCGGATGTACAGGATGATTTTCATCAGATTAAGAATGCACAGGAAGCAAGAGGCATTGAAATGTCCAGAAAAGCCTCCTTGATGGACCGCATTAAGAATGTAGCTGCTATTATATTTCCACTCATCTTTTCCAGTATGGAGCGCATTGATGTGGTAAGCAGCGCAATGGAGCTGCGTGGTTTTGGAAAGAATAAGAAACGTACCTGGTACTCTGGAAAAGCACTGCAAAGAAATGATTATCTGGTCATCATAGGCGCGACTGTGTTTATGATAGTCGGGCTTGTGATTACGTATTATGATGGGAATCGGTTTTATAATCCATTTCTATGAAGCAAGAGATATTATTTAGCCTAAATTTTAAGTTAACACACTGACAAGGGCGTGGCTGCACGGGAGGGGTGTGAACGTTTCAGATAGCGTGGGGCGTCCCTTCTGTTTGCATCCTGTAACTCTCCATTATGCAAGAAAATCTAAGAGTGGTAAAAGGAAATGTGTTATACCTTTATCTAAGACGTACAAAACCGAGGGATTATGCGACATCGTGTCGCAATCCCTCTCGCTCACACTTCCTGTGTTCGCGTTTTTGTCTTTGGCATTTTCTTTTACCACTCTAATATTTTCTAAGCATAATTCCAAATGTTACAGGATGCAAACAGAAGGGACGCCCCAAGCTATCTGAAACGAGTTCTACATTTATGAAGCAGCCACAAATATTCTCATGTACCAACCATATAAAGGCACCTAAAAATTGTAAGATATTGAGTCATATTTTAATTATGTCAGGAACTATCTGTGGCTGCTTTGATATAGTAGAATACATTTTCACGGTACAGACGTAAATATACCGAACTTTGTGTGGGACTTCCGAATAACGCGTAGAAAATATTAGAGTTCAAAAAGAAAATGTCATTGTCAGAAATGCCAACCCACAAGGTGGGTTTATGCACGATGCATTCGCAAGATGTCTAACATAAAGAAGCAAAGCTTCTGTTGTTTGCGACACGATGTCGCATCAGACATCGGTTTCGTACGTCTTAAAAAACGTCACACATTTTCTTTTTGAACTCTTAGATTTTCAGCATTATGAGGCGTCCCACACAAAGTCGACATACTTACGTCTGCACTGTGAAAATGCACTCACAGCCCCCCGTGCAGCCACTCAGTGTGTGCTAACTTTAAGTTTTGCTTTACTTCAAATAGCAGAAATGATATGATTTTTATAAGCATTTATTCACTTATATCTGACTACGATTTATCGTATCTATTAACTTTCGCCATTCCGGCATCAGAAAAGGAATTGTTCAATGCTTAATACCCAATAACAGCAGAGAGTATTCCAAAATGATAATGGATATCACTGGTAAAGGTACCGGAAAATGATACATACAATATGTGTTAATGCGCTGGCTTTACGGATAGAAAATAAGGAATCTTCTGCATAATTTACAATTACAAAAGGAGATATCTGAATGAACGAAGGAAATGAAACCGTATTAACGAAGCAGCAAGAACTACAGAATCAGGAAAGTGTAAGCAATCAAAAAGATGTTCCAACACAAAGAAACTATAAGGATAGGTTGTTCCGTATGATTTTTAAGGAAAAGAAGGAATTGCTTAGTCTATACAATGCAATGAATGGAACTACCTATAATAATGAAAACGATTTGACAATTACGACTTTGGATAATGCTATTTATATGAATATGAAGAATGATTTATCCTTTTTAATAGATGCTGGGCTTTCCCTATATGAGCATCAGTCTACATGGAATCCCAACATACCGCTACGAAACTTGGGGTATGTAGCAGACTTATATTCGACATTGACGAGTAAAGAGAATTTATTTGGTAAGACATTAATTAAGATACCGACTCCACATTTTGTGGTATTTTATAATGGAATAGATAAGCAACCAGAACGAAGCTTCCTGCAATTATCCGATTCCTTTCAGGTAATGGAAGAAGAAAAGGAACTGGAACTGAAAGTGCTGGTGCTGAATATTAATCCGGGATATAACATGGAATTAATGGACAAATGTAAAACCTTAGGGGATTATGTTAAATATGTGGACAGAGTCAGAACCTATGCAAAGACCATGACGCTTGCGGAAGCGGTTGAGCGAGCGGTGAATGAGTGCATAAAGGATGACATACTGGCAGAATTTTTGAGAAATTATAAAGCGGAGGCGATGAGTGTGAGTATTTATGAATATGATGAAGAAAAGCATATGCGACAAACTTTTGCCGAGGGCAAAGTGGAAGGCAAAGCAGAAGAAAAAATCATAATGCAAATTACGTTGATTCAAAAGAAATATATAAAAGGAAAATCCTTATCTGAAATAGCGGATGACTTAGAAGAAAATGTGGACAATTTGAAGGCTCTATATAAATTAGTGACAGAAAATGAACAAAAAACAGCAGAGGAAATATATGAGCTGTATAGAAACTGTTCTAAAAAGGAATTATTCAATACATAATATTCAAAATATAAAATTTAACTATTTGAGTAGATTATATTTCTATTAGCATGGTGTAATTACATTTATTTAGTTACAACTTACTTTGGGTAATATATGAGAATTTCGTGGCTGCTTCATAAATGTAGAACTCGT
>JAQUYA010000133.1 GCA_028692055.1 Lachnospiraceae bacterium
GGACAGCATCACGAACGCTGTCCTTTTTAGAGAAGGTATTTCTTCTTATGGGGTATAGCAAAAAACTATATAACGTATTGGGGGGGTTACAAGTGTTATTATAGCAAACACCCCTTTCATCGTCTACACTCAGTATTCACAAATATTACAAAATCATCTATCTGTTTTTGGTAGAATTGCACAAACATTATTCTGGTACGACTTCTTCCGCTACTGTGTCTTCTGGCTGTGGATACACCACCTCGAAGAGTCCTTCAAATTCATTTCTGGTAATTTTTTCTTTTTCCAACAAAAGATTTGCACAGGAATGAAGAATTTTTTCATTTTCTAAAATAAGTGCTTTCGCCCGTGCATAGCAATCATCAATCATTGCTTTCACTTCATTGTCTATTTCACCAGCGATAGATTCGCTGTGACTTCTTGTATGTGCAAGGTCGCGGCCGATAAATACCTCGTCATCTTCATCATCATAATTGATAACGCCAATATTGTCAGACATACCAAATCTGGTAACCATCTTACGTGCAAGCTTTGTTGCCTTCTTAATATCACTGGAAGCACCTGTCGTAATGTCATCAAAAATGATTTCCTCTGCAATACGGCCACCGAGAGAAACCATAATTTCCTGAAGCATACGCCCTTTTGTATTAAACATCTCATCACGTTCCGGCAACGGCATTGTATATCCAGCTGCACCAAGTCCTGTGGGAATAATGGATACCGTATATACCGGTCCCACTTCCGGTAATACATGGAACAGAATCGCATGACCCGCTTCGTGGTATGCGGTAATTTTCTTCTCTTTATCGGATATAATTCTGCTTCTCTTTTCAGAACCAATTCCTACTTTAATAAATGCTCGTTTGATATCTTCCTGCTTGATAAATCCACGATTATCTCTTGCTGCATTAATGGCTGCTTCATTCAGAAGATTTTCAAGGTCTGCACCGGTGAATCCAGCTGTTGTCTGTGCTACCTGTTTTAAATCCACATCTTCTGACAATGGTTTGTTCGTCGCATGTACCTTTAGAATTTCTTCTCTACCACCTACATCAGGGGAACCAACACTTATCTTTCTGTCAAAACGTCCCGGTCTTAAAATTGCCGGGTCAAGAATATCGACACGATTGGTCGCTGCCATCACGATAATACCTTCATTCACGCCGAATCCATCCATCTCTACCAATAACTGGTTCAGAGTCTGCTCTCTTTCATCGTGGCCACCGCCCATACCGGTACCCCTGCGTCTTGCTACAGCATCAATTTCATCAATGAATACGATGCATGGCGCATTTTTCTTTGCATCCGCAAACAGATCCCGCACCCTGGAAGCACCAACACCAACGAACATTTCTACAAAATCAGAACCGGATATGCTGAAAAATGGAACGCTTGCTTCGCCTGCAATTGCCTTCGCAAGTAATGTCTTACCGGTACCCGGTGCACCTTCTAATAGAACACCCTTAGGTATTCTTGCACCAACCTTTGTAAATTTGGAAGGTTCTCTTAGGAATTCTATGATTTCTTCGAGTTCTTCTTTTTCTTCTTTTAAGCCCGCTACCTGTTTTAAGGTCGTCTTATTATCACCTACTGACAGTTTTGCACGGCTCTTGCCAAAGTTCATCATTTTTCCGCTGCTGCCGCCTGCATTATTAGCATTCATCATCACAAAGAAAAAGACTGCTACAATCAGTACTACCAATATTGGAAGTATCGAAGTCAGAAACCAGTTTTCCTTTGGAACATCTTTCATAACAGGGTCTAAATCATGCTGCATTAATTCTTCTTGTATCTCTGCGACATCTGCCACATATAAAATCTTGTTTTCACCATTTTTTAATGTTACTTCCACAGAACCCGTTGGTGTTTCTGCATTTGGTCTTATAGTAACATTTGTTATCTCATTATTTTGTAACTGTTGCGTAAATTCCTTATAGGTGTAATCATCTTCTTTTCCCTTCAGGGAGCTAATCCAAATCGTAGCCAGAAGTAATATCAGGATTACAACGAAATATACGTTCAGCCCTTTACCGCCTTTATTCAATTTCTGCCTCCTTAGTCAAATTCGACCACGCCAATATAAGGTAAATTTCTATATCTCTGGTCGTAATCAAGACCATATCCCACTACAAATTCATCCGGAATTTCAAATCCGGTATAATCTACTTTTACTTCTGTGACTCTTCTATCCGGTTTATCAAGCAGTGTGCAAAGAGAAAGGCTGCTTGGTTCTCTCTTCTTTAACATTTCCATCAAATAGCTTAAGGTTCTGCCCGAGTCAACGATATCTTCGATTACAATTACGTGTTTGTCTTTTAGTGGTTCATCCAAATCCTTTACAATCTTCACAACACCACTGGATTTGGTGTCACTTCCATAACTAGATACTGACATAAAATCAAGAGAAACCGGTAGGGATATTCTCTTAGCTAATTCACACATAAAAAAGCTTCCGCCCTTTAATACACATACAAGATGCACTTGTTTTCCTGCATAATCCCTGCTGATTTGATCTCCAATCGCCTGAATCTTTGCATCAACTTCTTCTTCTGTCAACATAACTCTAACATGTTCTGCCATTGTCATTTCCTCCTACAATATGTACTTCCAGAATATTCTTTGTATTCTGATCTACTTTATAATATTGGCTGATACGATATCCGATCAACCAGACTATATGATTATCCACCGCTAAAGCATAGAGCTGATTCCTATCCGCTTGCGGTATTTTTGCATGAATCATATATTCCTTTAAAGTTTTTGTATTGTTCTGCTCATTTATCATCAGGTAATCACCTGTCTGCCTATGACGCAGCAACATAGATTTATCTATTTTATCATAATTGAACCATTTCGTATATGTTTTTTCGGGAATTGTTTTAGTTTTTTCATAAGGAAATAAGCGAGTTTCAATTCGTCCCAGTCCTTCTATCCATAGACTTTGATTGGCAGAAATCAGATAATTTTGCTCTGCTTCGCCTTGTAAATTATCGTTTTGCATCTCTTTCCTTATTTCTATTTTTACATCTTTTATGTCTGTAAGGCTGCAAATCGTTACCGTCTGATAATTTTTTTTCGCTATCATATGATATGGAAGATTTACTTTTTTATTCACAGGTTTGGAAAATAACTCTATTACTTTCTGTACATGTGTGGAGGTAATATCCTTACGGCTTCCCGCCACTTTATGCAGGCAGGTCATAATGAGATATTTTTGCAGGATTGTATCTAATTCCAAGAAGCCTTCTATATCTATTTGTAGTTCCATTTCTACATTTGTTTCTATTTCTAATTCTCTTTCTTCTGTGACAAGTTTTCCATATGACATTTGTGTCATTTTATGCAAAAATGCCTCTGCTTCTTCCAGCACCTCTGCCGTATCACTGATATGCGTAATCACATTTTCACATATTTGCTCTGAAACATAAGGCAGTACACGATTACGAATCTTATTTCTGGTATACGTGTCCTCTGCATTCGTTCTATCCGTGCAATATGGAATCTGATTTTCCTGTAAATATGCCTCTATCTCGCTTCTCTCTACACACAGGAGCGGTCTGATAATCTGCTCTCGAACCGGAGCGATTCCATTGAGTCCCTTGATACTGCTGCCACGAAAGAGATTAAAGAGCACGGTTTCTGCCCTATCATTCTTATTATGTGCCACGGCAATCTTATTTGCCTTCTGCTCGGTACATACCTTTGCAAATGCCTCATAACGAACCTTTCTTCCTGCTTCCTCCGAAGATAAATGCTCTTTTTTCGCAAGTGCTTCCACATCTTCCTCTACCAGAAAATAAGGAAGCTTACAGTTCTCACAGATTTGCTTCACATAGTCTGCATCTTCTCCTGCTTCCTCACGTATCTTATGGTTCACATGCACCACATAGAGAGAAAAAGGCATATACTTTTGCAATTCCTGTAGCACAAAAAGCAGGCATACCGAGTCTGCTCCCCCGGATACGCCCACCACAATACTATCATTTTCTTCAATCATGCGATATTTTTGCACATACCTTTGTACTTTCTCTACCATCTATCTCTATCTTTCTCTATCTTTCTCTATCTTTCCTATTTTGTCTTCTTCACACTTCCAAACATGCTGCTTTAGCAGCACAAACAATCCATGAGAAAAATGCTTCTTTTTGCATTTTTCCAGTGTGTAACTTAGAAACTCTTAATTAGCGTTTTTTGCTAATTTAGAGTTTCTTTACACACTTCCCATATTTTATACTATCTTCATTTCGACGAAAAATCAACTATACTTTCACAGCATATCTGCACCTTCGGTTACAAACAACCCCGCTACACACACCGTCATATCGTCTTTAATCTCTCCCCCGCTCGCATGAATAACAAATTGCAGTATATGATTCGCAATTTCCCTCGGATTCTTCATTTCAATGCGCTCCATAAATTCCTGCAGAATATAAGATGCGTCATCACTTTTAAACGCATCTACGATGCCGTCCGATACCATGATGACATAATCGCCTTCCTTTAACTGGATATATTTTGCTGTCAGATCCATTTGATGAAATACTCCCAGCGGCAAACTGTTTCCTTCCAGTATTTCCACACTGTTTTCTCTTTTGATAAAGGAGTGGGAGGCTCCTGCTTTCCAAATCATGCTTAAACCTGTTCGCAAATCTATTTCACATAAATCAAGTGTAGACATATTTTGCTTTTCATCATATGCAATCAGGGTCCCATTTATCATCTGGATAGCCATACCTTCCTCAAATCCAGCTTCTAACAGTTTTTCCAACAGGTCTATTACCAATGCACTGTCTTCACACGCCTTTTCTCCAGAACCCATGCCATCTGAAATCGCACAGATGTATTTCCCATTCCCCATATTCATGAGCGTATAGTTATCTCCGGACATAGTTTCCTTTTCTTTTACTGCCTTTGCCATTCCGGCGAACACATTATATTCTGTTTCTTCCTCAAATACATATAAATCCGATTCACTCGAAAGATAAAGTAAACTGTTTTTCCCCGGTACCAGTCTGCGGTTCAATAACACAGACAGGATTCCCGCCACTTCCTCTGTTTCAAAATGTCTGTTTTTGCATGCACGCATCTGCATGCTGACTTCCATTTGATGATTCGCATGCTCTATCAGGCAGATAGTTTGTACTGCAATTCCATTTGATTTCAACATCTGTATAATCTGTTTTTGTTTCTTATGACTAAGTCGAATCATCTGATAGGATTCTTCCGCCACATGTGTCATAATCTGTGCAACCTCAGACAGATGATCCGCTAGTATTTCCCGGTTTTCAATCAAGCGCCT
>JAQUYA010000001.1 GCA_028692055.1 Lachnospiraceae bacterium
AAAATATTTATTCTGTAAAGTTTTTTTACTTTACGGGTATTTTATGTAATCAAATAATATAATTGCTTGTCTGTTACTTTACCAGATCATAAGTTTCCCTTGCAATAGCGAGTTCTTCATTGGTAGGAATAACAAGAACCTTTACTTTGGAGTCTTTGGTTGTAATATCCACTTCATCACCACGTCTTAAGTTTTCTTCCTGATCCAGAGTAATGCCCAGGAAAGTCAGGTAATTGCAAACCATGGTACGGATGATTGGGCTGTTCTCTCCAACACCTGCTGTAAAGCAGATCGCATCAACACCGTTCATAACTGCAATATAAGAACCGATGAATTTAACAACACGATAAGCAAAAGCCTTCATAGCAAGCTCAGCTTTCTTATTTCCTTTGCTGGCAGCTGTTTCCAGATCACGGAAATCAGAAGAAAGATATCCGGATAAACCATAAACACCGGATTTTTTATTCAAAATATCTTCTGTTTCAGCAATGGTAAGATGTTCCTTTTCGGAAAGTAATTCTACAACATAAGGATCTACAGAACCACTTCTGGTACCCATCATCAGACCAGCTAATGGTGTCATACCCATGGAAGTATCTACACATTTGCCATTCTTTACAGCAGAAACGGAAGCACCATTTCCCAGATGACATACGATAGTCTTCATGGAATTGAAATCTCTTCCCAACATCTCTGCAGCTCTATGTGCTACATAAGCATGGCTTGTTCCGTGGAAACCGTATTTACGAACCTTGTATTTTTCATAGTATTCGTAAGGAATACCATACATATAAGCTTCAGGTGGCATGGTCTGATGGAATGCTGTATCGAAAACAGCAACCATAGGTGTATTTGGCATTAATTCCTGGCATGCTCTGATACCAATAAGGTTTGCAGGATTGTGAAGAGGTGCCAGTTCGTTACATTCTTCAATAGCTGCCATTACATCATCATTAATAATGGTAGAAGCAGCAAACTTCTCACCGCCATGAACGATTCTATGTCCAACAGCACCGATTTCACTCAGATTACTTAATACACCGGTTTTCTTGTTAGTGATAGCATCCAATACAAGCTGAATAGCCTGTGTATGAGTTGGCATTGGAGCTTCAGTAACTTCCTTCTCTCCGCCTTCAGGTTTATAAGTGATCTGGCTTCCTTCAATACCGATTCTTTCGCAAAGACCTTTTGCAATACATTTTTCTGATTCAGAATCAATGATCTGGTATTTTAAAGAAGAACTACCACAGTTGATAACTAAAATTTTCATCTCTACTCTCCATTTTCTCGTAAACAATAAATTTTATGCCTGTATTTCCTGATTTTTATAATTACTGTGCCTGAGCCTGTACAGCTGTAATAGCTACTACACCAACGATATCATCAGCACTGCAACCTCTGGATAAATCATTAACTGGAGCTGCGATACCCTGTGTAACCGGTCCGTATGCATCAGCCTTACCAAGACGCTGAACCAGCTTGTAACCAATATTTCCTGCGTCCAGATTAGGGAAGATCAGAACATTAGCTTTACCAGCTACTTCACTGCCAGGAGCTTTGCTTGCTGCAACTTCAGGAACGATAGCAGCATCTAACTGTAATTCTCCATCAATCTTTAATTCAGGATATTCTTCCTGTGCAATCTTGGTTGCTTCTACGACTTTGTCTACTAATACATGCTTTGCGCTTCCCTTGGTTGAATGGGATAACATAGCAATAAGTGGTTCATGACCTGTTAACAGTTTGAAAGTCTCTGCTGAGGAACCGGCAATTGCTGCAAGCTCTTCTGCATTAGGATCCTGGTTCAAACCTGCATCAGAGAATACGAATGTACCGTTATCTCCCATATCACAGTCCGGAACAACTACTAAGAAGAATGCGGATACTAATTTTGTACCCGGTTTTGTTTTAATAATCTGTAAACATGGTCTTAATGTATTTGCTGTGGAATGACAAGCACCTGATACCATACCGTCTGCATCACCGCATTTAATCATCAGGCAGCCATAATATGCATAATCATTGAAGATTGTTTCTCTAGCCTTTTCTTCTGTCATGCCTTTTGATTTTCTTAATTCTACAAATAAGTCAACATACTCCTGTGTTTTTGCATAAGTATGTGGATTAACAATGGTTGCTCCGGAGATATCGTAGCCTTTACCGTTCTCTGCGATTTCCTCTTCTGTACCAATAATAATCAAATTTGCAAGTCCCTCTTTTAAGATTGTCTCTGCTGCTGCAAAGGTTCTCTTGTCCATAGACTCAGGAAGGATAATTGTCTTCTTGTCTGCTTTTGCTCTTGCCTTAATAGTATCAATAAATGCCATTTTGAATATCTCCTTTCAAATTTACCTCACGCTGTTATTATACTAGTCTAAAATCGAACGTCAATAAAAAGATTGTTAAGAATTGTGCAAAATCAAATACAAAACAAAACATTGAGAAAACCCAGTAAATATGCTACTCTGTGAGAAATGGATTGTTAAAAAATTGCCATTCGATTGTTAATTTTTTACCACATCAAGTAACTCAAACCCTATCGATTTTTCAAGAGGAAAAATAAATGAAAACCGTTGCCGTAATTGCTGAATATAATCCCTTCCACAATGGACACGCATACCAGTTACAATATATCAGAGAAAAACTTCATGCTGACAACATAGTCATCGCAATAAGTGGAAACTTCACACAGAGAGGTCTTCCCGCCATTACTGATAAATGGACCCGTGCCAAAATGGCTCTCTCCTGCGGTGCGGATCTGGTCTTGGAATTACCGGCAATCTATGCAACCGGTAGTGCCGAATATTTTGCAAGCGGTGCTGTAAAGCTGCTGGATTCCTTGGGTGTCGTGGATGAATTAGTGTTTGGTGCTGAAAATGCTTCTACTGAAATGTTAATGGATATTGCCCGGTCACTTGTTTCACCGAACCAATTGCAGGAAAATCGTCTCAAAGAACTGGTTAGTAAAGGTATCTCCTACCCCACTGCTCGCATGCAGGCTTTACAGGAAACAGATCGTTTTAACGGTCTGGACGATGTGCTGTCTCTACCTAATAATATACTGGGTATCGAGTATTGTAAGGCTCTTTTAAAACAGCATAGTAAGATAAAGCCATATGCATTAAAAAGACTGGGAGCCGGTTATCATGAAGTCAAGTTGCCTACAGGGGACGGTTTAGAAAATCAGTCTAATATTTCAACTGATTACAATAATACAGCAAATTTTATGGCTTCAGCCACAGCAATTCGTGAGGTTATGAATACTGGTGAGAATAATATTTCAGACAAATTAAAGCAATACCTTCCTACAAATGTTCTATCCATACTTTCCGAAAATGATTTTAACACAGTCTGTCCGGATGATTATTCCCAGGCGCTTTACTACAAATTGCTTTCTGAGCAAAATGTAGGATTCACTCGTTATTTTGAGATTACAGAAGATTTTTCCAATAAGATATGTAAGAATCTGGCTGATTTTAAATCACTGACCCAATTTGCAGCACTTCTAAAATCCAAGGATCTGACACAAACCAGGATCTACCGTAATCTTTTGCATATTCTATTGAATATCGATACTGAAACCTTTGATGAACTGCTTCATGAGCCATTAATACCTTATGCACGGATTCTTGGTTTGAAAAAAAATTGTACCGTATTATCTGCTATCAAAAACAACTCTTCTGTTCCATTGATTTCAAAATTGGCTGATATTCATACATTAAATTTGTCTGACAGTAGTTTAAGAATAATGGAAAAGGATCTATTGGCTACAGATATTTATAGACTGGGATATTTAGCAAAGGGAAATGTGAAGATACCGGATAGAGATGTTGTTGCCGGAGTAGTTGCCGTGAACTAAACGTTTTAATAGATTTTAAATTGAAGCAGTTTAGATTTCTAGAAATGTTTTTCAGTAAATATTTTTGCTGCTTCTTCCAGTTTGATAAAATCACAGCAACGACTTTTTACTCTTTTCTGGTATGTATTCAATTCTTTCTCTGGTTTAGTACATACCATATAAAGTTTCAATGCATTCTTTTTGATGTTTTCAAAATCTTTTACAATATCTCTGTATTGGTGCCGTAGTAGCATTGATAAGATATATCATTCTCCTTCTCTATATCCAAAAGAATCAATTCACTATCTACGACCGGAAGCATATTGTTAAAATTGATAGCCCCATATTCACCACCATGTATCTTACGAAAATCCAAACCATTCTTCATTTCTTTGTGCTTTCTCTTTGGCGAAGTAAATGGTACATAGTATTGCACATTATTTAGTTCTAATACAATGCCGATATATGGTCTTCTTTCTCCTTTATTATCCGGCACCTTGGGATCTGACTTTTTTAGGTAATCAATATAACGATTAGTAACATTATAAAACTTCATTTTTCCTCCTTTCGTGTAAAAAAAGAGAACGCAAAATGTATGCGTTCTCTTTAACTTTTTTCGTTCCTCACTTTTCGGCGGAGGCTTGCTCGCTTATTTCATTCCCCACTCATGGTAAGGGGCCACCAGCTTTTTTCGTTCCTCACTTTTCGGCGGAGGCTTGCTCGCTTTTTACTACTGTAAAAAGAGAAGTTACCTTCTAAAACTATATTATGTGACATACTTCAAAATGTCAATCATTCTTATAGAAATTATAAATTCAAATTTTTAGTTTTTAAAACTATGCACAGGTGCCGGGATTCTGCCACCTCTGTTTACAAAGGCATCACAGGAAAATTCATTTACCGGCATGATTGGTGCATAACCGAATAAACCGCCATACTGTGCTACATCCCCTACGTCTTTGCCAACAACCGGCATAACTCTTACTGCAGTTGTCTTCTGGTTGATCATACCGATTGCCATTTCATCTGCGATGATACCGGAAATGGTAGTTGCCTTCGTCTTTCCCGGAATCGCGATCATATCAAGTCCTACGGAACAAACACAGGTCATTGCTTCCAGTTTTTCTAACGTTAATGCACCTGCATTGACCGCATCAATCATACCCTGATCTTCACTGACAGGAATAAATGCACCGCTAAGTCCTCCTACATAAGAGGATGCCATGATACCGCCCTTTTTCACCTGATCATTTAAGAGAGCAAGTGCAGCTGTCGTTCCGGGTGCACCGGCGTGCTCCAGACCAATTTCACATAAAATATCTGCTACGCTGTCACCAACCGCCGGGGTAGGTGCCAGAGATAAATCTACGATACCGAATGGTACGTCTAAAAGTCTGGATGCTTCCTTTGCCACCAACTGTCCAACACGTGTAACCTTAAATGCTGTTTTCTTAATGGTCTCACAAAGAACTTCAAAATTCTCTCCTCTAACCTTTTCCAATGCTGTTTTTACAACGCCGGGACCGCTGACACCCACATTGATGATACGGTCAGCTTCTGTAACGCCGTGGAATGCACCTGCCATAAACGGGTTATCATCAGGCGGATTACAAAGGACTACCAGCTTGGTACATCCAACAGAATCCTCATCTTTAGTCAGTTCTGCTGTTTCCTTTACAATTTCACCCATCAGCTTTACAGCGTCCATATTGATACCGGTTTTGGTAGAACCTACACTGACGGAACTACAGATTCTGGAGGTCTGAGACAGTGCCTGGGGAATAGATCTGATCAACAGCTCATCTGCTCTGGTCATACCCTTTGCTACCAATGCGGAATATCCGCCCAGAATATTAACTCCCACATCTCCGGCTACCTTATCAAGTGTCTTAGCGATAGAAACAAAATCTTCCGGTGTCTTACAGCAGGAACCGCCAACCAAAGCAATTGGAGTAACGGAAATTCTTTTATTTACAATAGGAATACCAAATTCCCTGGAAATTGCTTCTCCGGTTTTTACCAGATCTTTTGCTGATTCATAGATCTTCTGGTAAATTTTCTCATTACAAATCTTCAAATCTGAATCGCAGCAGTCCAACAGACTGATTCCCATGGTGATGGTACGCACATCCAGATTTTCTTTTTCAATCATTTTGTTGGTCTCATTGACCTCGTAAATATTTATCATGGTATACACCTTTCACAAAGTATTTGGAAACATTACTATTCAAGCAATTGTTATCGCTTAAATTCTGTGCATGGAGTCGAAAATCTCTTCCTTCTGGCATTTGATGGCAACGCCGATTTCCTGACCTGCCTGATCCAGTTCTTCACAAATACTCCCGAAATCCTTTGTACACTGGTTTGTATCCACGACCATCATCATATTAAAATATCCTGATACAATAGTCTGGGAAATATCCAGAATGTTGATCTGATTATTTGCAAGATAGGTACAAACCCTTGCAATGATACCTACGGTATCTTTTCCAACGACAGTAATAATTGTTTTTTTCATGGAATCCTCCTCATGATTGCTCATTTCGTATTTTCGTTTACGACTTGATCTGTCATAATTTTACGTTATTACTTTAACATTATAAAGTAAAAAAGCGATTATGCAATATCTATTATGTCTGAAATTTCATTTCTTCGTGCCACTTTAATTGGGAAATCCTTACCGTTATATGGTGTTTCCCCCATGGTTACTTCTAATCTGACCGTTTCAAAGGCAAGCTCCGGCATATTATTTTCCTTGCTTAAATGTCCCAAAACGACTGCTTTCAGATCATCATGGAGAAGCTGACTCAAAAGTCTCCCTGAGGCCTCATTGGATAAATGTCCCCGTTCCCCCAGGATACGCTGCTTTAAATAATAAGGGTAAGGTCCAACCTGCAGCATATTTACATCATGGTTTGCTTCCAGCAAAAGAGCATCCATTCCCTGCAGACATTCCACTGTATAATCATTGTAGGTTCCAAGATCTGTTACAATACCTACTTTTTTCTTTCCATATGCAATCCTGTATGCCACCGGATCTGCCGCGTCATGAGATATACGCATAGGATTAATCGTCAAATCCTTCACAATCAGTTTTTCATCCGGTTTTATTACCTGAAACAGTTCCTGATCCACCTTTCCTACAGAGGTCGTCTCAAGAATGGCATCCCTGGTTCCGGCCGTGGTATAAATCGGTATCCCGTATTTTCTGGCAAGAACTCCCAGCCCACTAATATGGTCAATATGTTCGTGAGTGATAAAAATACCATCCACATCCTTCATGGATAAACCAAGTGCATTCACACCCGCTTCCACTCTTTTGCCACTGATCCCCACGTCCACCAGAATATGTGTCGCATCGGATCCGGCATAAATACAGTTTCCACTGCTACCGCTTGCAATACTGCAGAGCCTCAAATCAGCCACCAGCCTTTTCTTTATTCTTTCCAGTAGATTTCTATCATATCACCGTCATGGATTGGTTCCATGTACTGCGCAGGTACACCGTTTAAAGTCGTTACAATGGCAGAGCCTTTTGGCTGTGACAGATCAAAATCAATTTCGTTAAATATATCTACAAATATGTATTCATTCTTACCGCGAAGCATAACAAGTGCATTATTTACCTGTAAAGTAATCTCCAAAGTAGTATTTTCCTGTGTTTCCGTTTCGGCAGAAATTGTTATATCTTCTTCGGTTTCCTCAGAAGATATAGTCTCATCCGGTTCCCAATCCTCATCTTCGGAATTAGTTTCCGGGGATTGCATATTCTCCTGGGGGTGTTCCAACTCCACATCTGATAACTGCAGCGTTTCCATAGTCCAGATCACAGAGAAATTATCATATACCTTTGTTTCCAGATCTGCCGCTTTATTGTTCACATACAGGTTCATATTCTGATTTAGTAATACATCCATGAATTCCGCAATCTGACGTACTGTATAATAAGGCAGAAAAGTAATATGATCTCCTTCTTTGATATCGTAAAATTCTGATTCCAATGTTCCATTTACACTGGCGAATTTTGGCAATATCACTTTCGTTTCATTTACAATCACACTGATGTTTTCTTTACATTCCGGCAATTTACCGATTTCCAGAGAAGCATCTGCACCTGCCGTAGACTCTTTTACCTGGATCACATCATTGGCATGAATGGCAGTATACAGATCTGCTGTCTGCCCGTTTACCAGGATCTCCGCTGCTTCGCCAAGAGAGCCTCGCACGAATCTGGTTGAGCCATTTACCGTGTAATTCAGTTCCTTTCCTCTCTTAGGAAAAAGACCATCATTCGGGAATTGTGCCTGCATGGCAACATCTACCACCACCAGATGATTATTATCATATAGTTTAATTCTTTTGCCATTGAAACTGACAAAGATAAAGTTATTACTCTGTTCATAAAAGCTTAAACATATTCCAATAGGAGTTACCAACAGAGAATCCTTCTGGATGGAATGGTCCAAAAACTCAATCTGCTGCATGACCTCTTCTCCCCGAAGTGCCACACGTTCCTTTTGAATGCCTAGTTCCTCGGCCAGTTTGTCTGTGTAGCCGGTGATTTTACCGCCACCACCTACAACGAATACGGCACTGACTGGCTTGTCTCCATTACATTCACAGATTTTATCAGCTACCTGCTTTGTCATGTTAGCTACAATAGGAGCTGTGACTTCCAACACCTCTGTAGCAGAAATCGTCTGTGGCAGACCCATGATATCTTTATATTCAATCTGCTCTTTTTTTCCGCTTTCCCGTTTTATCATCTCAGCTTCTGCGAAATCCACCAGGCAGTGCTGGGCAATTGCCTCGGTCAAAGCATCTCCTGCAATAGGAATCATACCATAGGCAACGATACTTCCTTCTCTGGTAATGGAAATATCAGAAGTTCCGGCTCCCACATCCACCAGCGCAATATTAAGCATTCGGAAACGTTCCGGAATGGCTACCTGTATAGCAGCAATAGGCTCTAATGTCATATTGGCAACTTCCAGATCAGCAAGTCCTACAGCCTTATACAGACCGTCAACAACATCCTCCGGCAGAAAAGTAGCAATCAAATCCACACCAATATTCTTAGCTGTGTGTTCTTCCAGATTCCCCATGGGATACCCGTTCATAAAATAACGTATCACAGAATATCCCACACAATAAAACTGCATATCAGTATCATTATGTGCAACAAATTCTCCATAGGCTTTTTCAATTCCTTTGGAAGCCAATTCGTAAATATCTTCTTCCAGGATTTCTTTTTCCAGTTCAAAATCTGTTTCTACATGGGTTGTAACTGTACGCAGTACACGCCCGGCAGCGGCAATACAGACTTCCTTTAATGGCTGCCCGATCTCCTCTTCCAGTTGTTTTTTTACCTCGGCTATGGTCTGTCCCACCTTCCGGATGTCGTGAATCTGCCCATCCAGCATAGCTCTGGTCTCATGTTCTTTTACTTTTTCAGAGACAACAATAAAACGATCTCCTTCTTTGTAACCAACTGTTCCCACAATACTGCGGGTACCGATATCCAAACCAAATACCAATTGTCTGTTTGCCATATTTCCTGTCATTACAAGTATTCTCCCAGTAATTTATCCAGTTCCCTGGCTGTCTCTTCCATGGAACCATCGTTTCTAATCACTACCTTACAAATTTCCCGGAATGACTGTTCCGGTAACTGCTTTGCCAAAATGGCATCAATTTTCTCATCGGAATAATGCCTGCTTTCTTTCAGCCTTTTTCTTCTTACCTCTTCGGAAGCATACACATACCACAATTCGTCTAATATGAACTGATATCCTTCCTCGATTAAAAGTGCTGCCTCTACAAACATAGCTGTATGAAAACCCGGTCTTTTCTCTTTAGCCATTTCTTTTTCACTGGCAATTTGTTCCAAAATATATTCTTTTACCGCCGGATGAATAATCCCGTTTACTGCCTCTAACAAGGCCGCGTTTCCAAATATTCGGTCAGCAAATTTTACCTTATCTATTCTTCCGTCAGTTCCTAATATTTCACTTCCAAGCAAAGAGATCAAGGGCTGATAACAGGATCTGCCCGGTTCTTCCAATTCCTTTGCAGCAATATCAGCATAGATGATTCTGCAATTGCAGTGCGTACTCAGATAAGATAACACTTCAGATTTTCCGGCGCCAATACCGCCTGTGATTCCAATCACTTTCATAGGCTCTCCAATCCGATTTACTTTGCATCATACCAGGTGTCTCCGGTATGCAGATCTATTTCCAAAGAAACCGCCAGATCTGCCGCCTGTTTCATCTCTCTGGAAAGAATCTCTCTTACCTGTTCCACTTCATCAGGTGCTGTTTCAATCAATAATTCATCGTGGATCTGCAGGATCAATCTGGATTTACAATTTGCTGCCTTTAATCCGGCCTGTACACGTATCATTGCAATCTTCATAATATCAGCTGCCGTTCCCTGTATAGGAGAATTCATGGCGATTCGTTCTCCGAAAGAACGTTGCATAAAATTACTTGAAGAGAGCTCCGGTACGGGACGTTTTCTGCCGAACATAGTCACTGAATATCCTGTTTTCTTTGCCTGTTCCACGCAGTTATCCAGAAAAACCTTAACACCCGGATAGGTGGCAAAATACTGGTCAATATAAGCTGCTGCTTCTTTTCTGGAAATACTCAGATCCTGACTTAAACCAAAAGAACTGATACCATACACGATTCCAAAATTCACAGCCTTGGCATTTCTTCTCTGTAAATCAGTTACCTCATCAAACGGTGTATGGAATACCTCCGAAGCAGTAATTCTATGAATATCCTGTCCCCTTTGATATGCCCTGATCAACTGTTCATCCCCTGACATATGCGCCAGGATACGAAGTTCAATCTGAGAATAATCGGCATCCATAAAAAAATAGCCTTCTCTTGGTACAAAAACCTTTCGAATCATTCGTCCAAGTTCCATTCTCATAGGAATGTTTTGCAAATTCGGCTCTGTGGAACTGATTCGTCCGGTAGCTGTAATGGTCTGGTTAAAGCTGGTGTGAATCCTGTTATCATCTCCGATAAATACAGCCAATCCATCTGCATATGTGGATTTTAATTTGGCAAGTCCTCTGTATTCCAGAATATCTCTCACAATTTGATACTCCGGTGCCAGCTTTTCCAATACATCCGCTGCAGTAGAATAACCGCTCTTCGTTTTCTTTGCTCCAGGCAATCCCATATTGGAAAATAAAACTTCTCCTAATTGCTTTGGAGAATTGATGTTAAATCGTTCCCCAGCCAGATCATAAATAGACGTTTCCAGCTCCGTGATACGTTCGGTCAGCGCATCCCCATAATTTTTCAATTCTTCCGGTCTTACCAGAATGCCCTCCTGCTCCATTTCATATAAAACAAGAGATAAAGGCATTTCCATTTTTTTGAAGAGTTCAAACATTTCAAGCTGTTTTAACTTTTCATTCAACGGTTCATAGGCTCTCCAAAGTACAGCAGTCAACCGGCATGCATATTGCAAAAAGCCTGTCTGATCTGCTGCAAAGCTTTCGACATAACTTTGCTTTTCAAACAACTGCTTATAATCAGTTAAAAAACCATCCGTATATTCCCTTGCAACATCCTCTATACTGTAGTCATTTTTCAATGGATTACACAGATAAGCAGCAATCAACACATCAAAATACCGTTCTGTAGTATCTGTTTCTAAAAAGGCATATTCCTTTTTCACATCAAAGGTCACTAATACAGGTACCTGCGCTGAAATCATTTTTATCTTCTCTGACAGATATTCCTTTGTCACAAACCCTTCAGCCGGAATAAAAAAATGTTCCGTAGCCGACAGACTAAAAGTGACAGCAAAAAATCCCTCCTGTTCCAGAACCTTAAATGCAACCGGCGTACATTTTGCAGCTTTCGTCCAGAAAGCTTCTACTTCATTAAAATCCTGCAGCATTTTAAAGGAAACATTCTCTGCTTCTTTTTCTTCTCTTTTATCTGTGTCAAACTTTTTCAGCAGATTTTTAAAAGCAAGCCGTTGGAAATACACATAAGCTTCCTTAGTCAGATAGTCCTGTACTGCAGCTTCTTCCCATGTAAAAGGAAATTCTGCATGAACCTCTATAGTTGCCAGAACTTTACTCAGATCAGCCAGCTCTCTGTTGGCTGCCAAAGATTCTTTGATGCTCTTTTTGGAAATTTCATCAATATGCTCATATATATTTTCTATGGAACCATAAGTTACCATCAGCTCCGTAGCTGTTTTCTCTCCTACCTTAGGAACCCCGGGAATATTATCTGCGGTATCTCCCATCAAAGCTTTTAAATCAATAAACTGTAAAGGTGTTACCTGATATTTTACCTGTACATCAGCAGCATAATAGTCTTCGATTTCAGTTCTGCCGCCTTTGGTCTTGGGAATGCGTATTTTGATATGCGTTGATGCGATCTGCAATAAATCCCTGTCACCGGAGACCAGAGATACCTCCATGCCTTCCTGTTCTCCTTTTTTTGCCAGAGTCCCCAGAATATCATCAGCCTCTAATCCGGCTTTTTCCACCTGTTTGACCCCCATGGCTGTAAGAACCTCTTTCAGTAAAGGGACCTGTTCTCTAAGCTCTTCCGGCATACCTTTTCTGGTACCTTTATACGCTTCGTAGATTTTATGTCGGAATGTGGGCGCATGTACATCAAAAGCAACCACAAGATAATCCGGTTTTTCATCCTCCTGCAGCTTAAATAATATATTCAAAAATCCTAAAACAGCATTCGTATGAAGTCCCTCTGCATTTGTCAGATCCGGGAGTCCATAGAATGCTCGGTTTAAGATACTATGTCCGTCAATCAATACTAATTTTTTTGTCATAAAATAAAAACCTCAAATACCAGACCGATAATGGTGACAATAGCAGCTATCTCCACTATATACATAACCCACAACAGTCTTTTCCTTATTCTGATTTTTTTTCTTGCATCTCCGATTTTCTGATTTAAAGCCCTGTTGAAGTCAAAGGTCTTGCCGTCCTCGAGACGGGCAAGACCTTCAGCTACCAGGAATTGTATCGAAAGCTCTTCCTTGCAGGAACTGCAGTTATCTATATGATTCAGGAATTCTTCCATCGTCTTATGATCAAGTTCATCTCCTATGAAGGGCTTGATCAGTTTCTCTGCTTCCAGGCAATCCATTAGGTAAGCCTCCTATTAGTCACGTTCTACAATGGCTGCGGCACCCATACCGCCACCAACACAAAGGGTTGCAAGCCCCTTCTTGGAATCTCTCTTTTGCATCTCATGTAACAGCGTTACCAGAATACGACAGCCTGAACAGCCAACCGGATGGCCCAGTGCAATGGCACCACCGTTTACATTTAATTTATCCATATTAAATCCAAGATCATGCCCAACAGCAACAGACTGTGCTGCAAAAGCTTCGTTTGCTTCAATCAGATCAAAGTCATCAATCTTATAACCTGTTTTTGCCATTACCTTCTTGGTGGCAGCAACAGGGCCGATACCCATGATACGAGGTTCTACACCTGCAAGTTCTCCGCCAATCCAGGTTCCCATAGGCGTAACACCCAGTTCTTTTGCTTTTTCTTCGCTCATTACTACGATAGCTGCTGCACCATCATTGATACCGGAAGCATTAGCTGCTGTTACGATACCATCCTGCTTGAATGCCGGACGTAACTTGGAAATACCTTCTTTTGTAACGCCTGGTCTTGGTCCTTCATCAGTGTCGAAGAGAATCGTTTCTTTTTTCTTCTTTACTTCTACAGGAACGATTTCGTCCTTGAATTTACCTTCTGCCTGAGCCTTTTCACATTTCTGCTGGCTCCATGCAGCGAATTCATCTAACTGTTCTCTGGTAAGTCCCCATTCCTCAGCGATATTCTCAGCTGTAATACCCATATGATAACCGCCAAAAGCATCTGTCAGAGCATCTCTAAGTAAAGCATCATCCATCTTGGCTGCACCCATACGATAACCAAAACGTGCATCATATAATAAATAAGGGGATTTTGACATGTTTTCCATACCACCGGCTACGATGATATCAGCATCTCCGCAGGCAATCAGTTTTGCTGCCAGATTCACACAGTGAAGACCGGATCCGCATAACACATTAATGGTTGTAGCAGGTACTTCTACAGGAATTCCTGCATTCACTGCAGCCTGTCTGGCCGGATTCTGTCCCAAACCAGCCTGAATAACACAACCCATGTATACTTCATCAACCTGTTCCGGTTTTACTCCTGCTCTTTTCAAAGCTTCCTTAATGACAACAGTTCCCAGATCCGGTGCCGGTGTGTTACTAAGAGCACCTCCCATAACACCAATTGCAGTACGGCATGCACCTGCTAAAACAACTTTTCTTCCCATGATAAATCCTCGCCTTCTTATTTTTTCTTATTTTTAAAGCTATATTCTTATCATTTGTATTTCTGCAAACTATGTTAAAATTCTATCACATCAACCCCTAAATTACAAGGAAACCCACTGGCATCATTTTTATGAAAAAGCCGTATATATTTTATGAATAAAAGGTCTTTTCTGTGGTGCTTCACTTCCTATGGTGTAGGCGGCCAGAAAACGTTTTTTCACTGCATCCAGCTGTGTTTTATCATCCACATGAAGAATTGCAAGCGGCTCTCCCGCTTTCACATAATCTCCCACTTTTTTCTGTAAAATAATGCCTACTGCCAGGTCAATCACATCCTCTTTTTTCTCTCTTCCGCCACCTAACATCATGGAGCAAAGACCAATTTCATCGCATGCGATTTGTTTAATAAATCCGGTTGCCGGAGCTTCTACTATGATCTGTTCATTTGCCTGCGGTAATAATGCTGTATCAAATACGGCACGGTTATCTCCACCCTGTGCAGCTACAAATTCTGCCAGCTTATCAAGTGCTTTTCCATTGGATATTACTTCCTGCAGCATTGCTCTGGCTTCTGCATCATCTGATGCCAGTCTGCCGCTTTGTAACATCAAGGAACCTAAAGTCATACAAAGTTCTGTAAAATCTGACGGACCCTTTCCCTGCAAAGTTTCAATGGCTTCCTTTACCTCCAATGCATTACCTACAGCAAATCCAAGCGGCTGATCCATGTCAGAAATCACCGCTGAAGTCTCTCGTCCTGCCAGGTTACCAATTTTCACCATCTCAGTTGCCAATGCTTCTGCATCCTCTTCTTTTTTCATAAAAGCTCCACTGCCTGTTTTCACATCCAACACAATGGCATCTGCTCCGGCAGCCAGCTTCTTACTCATGATAGAACTGGCTATTAAGGAAATATTATCAACGGTTGCGGTCACGTCACGCAGAGCATACAGTTTTTTATCCGCCGGTGCCAGATCTGCAGTCTGTCCCATGATGGCGATTCCGATTTCATTTACATTTTCAAAAAAAGTTTCTGTGGAAATGGATGTGGAAAACCCCGGAAAACTCTCCAGTTTATCAATCGTGCCGCCTGTATGCCCCAGACCTCTGCCACTCATCTTGGCAACTTTCAGTCCACAGGCTGCCACCATGGGGGTTAAGGTAATGGATGTTTTGTCTCCTACACCTCCGGTGGAATGCTTATCTACTTTTCGCCCCTCTATAGCAGTCAAATCCAGTATCTCCCCACTTTCAGCCATCGCCATGGTAAGTGCAGTCGTTTCAGCTTCTGTCATGCCCTGAAAATAAATTGCCATCATCATGGCAGACATCTGATAATCCGGTATCTCTCCATTGGTATATCCCTGTACCATGAATTTGATTTCATCTTCTGAAAGATCTTTTCCGTTTCTCTTATTCATGATCAAATCGTACATTCTCATCTTCTTATTCCTCCACACCCCTGTATTTTCTAATTTCGTAACCCGTGTTATTTTAAAAGCTTCGTAATCTGTCAGTGCCTTCATCAACGGTTTTTATAATCTTTTTTATCTGCACATGAAATCCCTGGTCTTTCGCAATTTCCACATAAACACGGTCGCCCTCTTTATGCCCAAAAACTGCTTTTCCAATCGGAGATTCCACACTGATCAGTCCTTTCATGGGATCCTCTCTCACTGTAGTAACCAGGCGGTAGGTCTCCGTTTCCCCTTCTTCCTCGAAGAAAAGCTCCAGAGTATTATCCATACCGGCCTCATCTTCATGAGATTCTACAGATACGATTTCAGCTGTTCGAATCATACGATCCAGGTATCTGATACGTCCTTCATTTCTGTTTTTCTCACGTTTGGCCGCATAATATTCAAAATTCTCACTCAAGTCTCCCTGTGCCCTTGCCTCCTTAACCGCTTCGATTAATTCCGGCCGCATTACCAACTTGCGGTGCTCTATTTCTTCTTCCATCTTCTTAATATCATTTGGTGTTAATTGGTGTTTCATACCGTTTACCATCCCTTTCATAACTTCTTATATTCTATCATTAACAGGCATAAAAAAACAGGGACAGAAGTTAGTTTTCCTGTCCCTGTTTTTTATTATTTTATATTTGCTCAAAGAGCCGCTTTCAATGTTCTCACCTTACTTTGCCGGTGTTGCTGCCGGTGCAGGAGCCGCCGGTGCTGCCGGTGGCAACGGTACTGCTACGCCATTTGCATCGATCACATAAATCACGTTGCCTACCTGAATCTGTGTGTTTCTTACTACTGCAAAGGTCGTCGGATCAAAGTAGAACTGCTGTCCGTTAATGGTAACAAGTCCTGCTACCATCTTGCCATCCTTACCGGTATAATATGCATTTCCATCAACACTGTTGCAAAGACCATAAGTCATAGCACCTGTTGTCTGGTCAAAGAAATATGCAGCATCACCGATGACCTGCTTACCTGTCTGTAAAATACCATTTGCATCAAACAGGAAGTTATTCTTCTCAATAGTTACCAGTCCGGTTACCATATGTCCATCTGTTGCATCCAGATAGTGCATTCCCTTGGTATCTGCAAACCAGCCCTTAATCATAGCACCGGTTGCCGGATCATAGTAATACATACCGGTGCCCAGATTAAGCCATCCGGTCTGTCTTATACCATTTGCATCAAAATAGAAGTTATTGCCATCAATTGCCACTGCCCCGACTGCTGCATGTCCATCCTCAGGTGAAAGATAATATATACCACTAGGATCTGTAAACCAGCCCTTTACCATAGCTGCCGTTGCAGGATCATAATAGAACTTTCCTGTTTCCAGCGGAATCCAGCCTGTTTTACGTGCACCGGTTGCATCAAAGTAATAATTCACACCATCAACAGCCATCTGCCCTCTGGCAATACTGCCATCCGTCGGTGTAAAGTAATAAGTACCATTTGCATCAGTAAACCACTGATTGCGAACCAGATTACCTGCTGCATCTGTATAATAACGAGTGTTATTAAAGTCAATCCAGCCTCTGACCATTTTATAATTATTATAGAATCTCACATTTCCATCCGCTCTAGGCAAGAAACCGGTAGGAATGATAAGTGTTGAATAATCTTTATACTGATAATCAATATCTACCCTGGTATTCACACCGGCGATCTGTCCTGAACTGCTTGCCTGCCAGAAAGCAAGAGCACCCGGATAATCACAGGCTGTATTGTACTGCGCTACCCATTTATCATAACCAATATTTCCGATTTTAGAGGTAAACCAGTTTTTACTGGAATATACCATTGGATAATAACCGGCAGCATCAATTGTCTGGCAGAATGCATTACACATAGCCTGAATAGTTCCGCTGTCCAAAACCTTCTGATTGGAATTTTCAATATCATATACAACCGGCATATTAACAGCAAAATCTCCCAGCCAGCTGATGACCAGATTGGCCTCGTTAATTGCCTCGTTTACGTTATTGGCATAAGAATATATGTAAACACCTGTCTTAATGCCACTTGCCTGTGCTCCCTGCATATTCGCCGCAAAGCAGGCATCCACTCCACTCTTTGTAGACCCGATTCTGATAAATGCAAACTTCACACCGCTTGCCGCTACAGCAGGCCAGTTAATTGCTCCTTGGTGAAAAGATACATCGATTCCCATTGCCATTGCATTTCCACTGGATACAGCTGCTTCTGCTGTCGTAGCGGGAGCAAGGAAAAGGGTAAGGGCCAACACCATTGCTAATACTCTTTTTGTAAATACACTTCTCTTTTTCATTCGTTTCTCCATCAGTTTATTTTATGGTACTGTGATCATGTTACTCTGTGTAAATCCGTAATAAGAATTATAAGTTCTGACAACCACCTGACTGGAACCGTAGGCATTTACAGGAATGGTAATCTGTCCCTGCGTATCAGCCAGCCAGCTTCCCAGAGAGCTAAAGTTCTGTCCACCATTTGCACTGTAGTCATAGTAAATTATAGGACTTTGCGAATCCTTGGTCGTCACTGCAATCTGCGCTTTTCCGGTTCCTGCATCTTTGCTGACAAAGGAAATATTACAATATTCCGGCGGCGTATCATCCTGTGCCTTCACACCATTTGGCACAGCCACAGATACTTTCTGATATCCAGAATAATCCTTTCCCAGGGCTGTAGATTTCAAGCCATAATATTTTGCTACAGCAGTGGCATCGGCCTTCCCCAAAGCCGTTAATGCACCTGCACCATAGGCATAAGTTGCATCATGTCCCTGATCCATATAACAGTGCTCTATAATAACCGCATTCACACCATTTGCTCTGCTGTTTTTCAGAATACCGTAATATTCATCTCCGGTTGTTCCCAGCTTGGTTTTAATCCCTTTGGTAAAAATACCAAGTCCTCTGAACTCTTCCAGCACAGCTGTACCGAACTGATACCCCCTGGTGTAAAAATTCCCCACAGAAGGAACCCACACTTCTGCGCCGAACAGACGATGATCATTGGATGCATTCAAATGAATACTATAAAGAAAATCTGCTCCTGCCATTTTGGCATAATCGGCCCTCTCCTTTAAGGACAGTTCCGTATCCGCCGTACGGGTCATATACACTGTGATCCCCTCATACTGGCTCAACTCCTGGTACATGGCATTGGCTATCTGTAAGGTAAGATCCTTTTCATTACACCCGTTATACTGTGCCCCCATATTGGTACCGCCATGTCCGGGATCAATTACAACAACAGGGTTGCCTGCCGCTTTTACGGTCATTGAAGACAATAAACTACATAAACAAAGCACCATAAAACCGGCGCCTGCTTTTTTCATCAAATCACTACATTTCATATGTGATCACACCTCATATTTATATGATAGTTTAAACAATTCTCTTTTTCAACTAAATTGGAAGAATTTGGCGAACTTTTTCTTTTTCTGCTAAAATCGCTGCATATTTTCCTTCCAGATCCTCATTTTCATGACTGCGAAGCGTTTCAACCAGTAAACAGATTTTATCAAATAATGGATTTAATCCAAGATTTGCAGAAACCCCCTTTAAGCTGTGTGCTTCATCAAATGCCTGGTTATAATTTGCAGTATCCAATGCAGTCTTTAAATTTTCAAATCCCGGATCCTCCATAAAAGAAACCAGACAATCACTATATAATTCTTCATCATCCAGAAAACGTTCCATTGTCTTTTCCACGTCTGCTCCATATTCCTTTAATGCTGTAAGTAACTGACTCATTTTTTCCCTCCAACTATGTTTTCGATTTACTTTATAATACTATCGCTATTTGGCATAGCAGTCCAGTTTTTTTACAAACGATTCAATCTGGTCTTGTCCACCATAATTACCGGATTGATACTTGGCTCCATAAAGGTGATCTCTATTCCCTTCTGTTCACATTGCGCTACAAACATAGTCTTCATATTCGTCAGGAAATCACTGTAGGAATAAGGCTCCGGATGAAGATCCACCGTGCCGTTTTCAATTTTTGCCATATCCAGAATATCATTAATCAGACTCAGCATGAAATTACTGGCAGACCTGAGTTTTGACATATTCTCACATACCTGCTCCGGCTTTGCTGCATCATCAATTGTCAAAGCTGAAAGCCCGATAATCGCGTTCATAGGCGTACTCAAATCATGGCTCATACGTGAAAGGAAATCTGTTTTTGCTCTGGTTGCCTGTTCTGCCAGCTCCAACGCCTTGGCCAATTCTCTTTGTTTACGTTCCTGCTCTGCAATAATTTCCGTAATATCTGTCCTGGTAAACGCCACCATGTTTCTGGTCTCTTCATAGGAAGCAAAACGAGCTCTCTTGATTCGAATTTGTCCATTCATGTCATGAATGTGACAGACAAATTCGTAGGTCTCGTTTCTTGAAAGTGCTTCCCTGATATACTCCGGTGACATATGTTTGCGAAACAGTTCGATATCTTCCGGTTCCAGCAAGGTTCGCAGTGCATGTCTGATAAATTCCTGATAGGAATAATAAACCCCGGAGTCATAATCCTCTCTCTGTTTTTCCAGTTCATTTTTCTGGTACATAACAATGGTATCAGCATCAAAATTAACATTTGCCACATAGTCATAATCACACTCTACCACCATGTTCAGCAACTTTTCCTGCACAAACTGTTCCGTAATGTCAGTTACTGTAAGAAATCCTTCAATATCACCGGTATCCGGAACCTTTACCGTATCAACATGAAAGTTTACCCATAAACGCTTTTTACCTTCCAAATCCAGACTAATCTCTCCGGTCATGGAGGTCTCCGAAAACCCTTCCTGAAACCTTCGAATCATATTATCGTTTGAAAATAAGCTGTAAAATTCCTTCTTTTTCTGTTCATCGATAATCAGCGTCTCCAAGCCCTCAAAAAATGCCGTTCTGGCATCTCCTACCTTTTGTGACAGTATAATCTTGGAATTGTTTGTCATCTCCAATATCAGATCTTTAGTAACACTGCTATGGCCTGACAGGATCAGATTCTCTGTCTGGGTACGTTTTCTATATTCTACAGCTGCCTTGTATTGCCTCTTTGCTTCCAGCTGTTTGGTAATATCCACTGAACTGCCTATTGCATAGAACGGCATACCCTTAGTATCACGCATAACAGCATAAGTACATTTTACCCATCGATATTCCTGAGCATCTTTACTTTTATATCGAAGTTTTTCTTCTACTACCTTTTCTCCGTTCTCCATTCGCTGATAAAGCCTGCGCAATATTTTCACATCATCCGGATGACAGATTCCCTCTTCGATCTGCGATTCGGGAACGTTATAAATTTCTCCTTTTTCATTTTGATGAAAAACATAGCTTTCCGAATTGTTCAATAAAATCATATGACTGGCAAAATCATACTTCCAGCTGGAAGTAGCATTTTGTGAAAGCACTGTGGTAAACCGATTTTCCAAATCTTTATATTCAGCAATCTTTTCCGCAATACAGATTGCTTGAACCGGTACGTGATTCTGATTTTTCACACAGTTCATCCGTATCCGCATCCACTCATAATCTGCTTCCAGGGTTCGTATCCTTGCTGTAAACTCTGCATAATCCACACCTGCCTGCATCTGTTCTATTGCATGGCGATAGTCCGGTACATTTTCCGGTGCTACAAAGCCTTTTTTAAATAGCTCTCCGGATAATCAGAGATTTTTTCAGGCATGCCAAACCATTCCCGTACAGCAGCATTTGCCGATGCTGTTGCGTGTGCCATGTCATATTCCCAATACAGCATTTTGGCATGTTCCATGGCAATGGCAAGGTTGTTTCTGGCAGAATGGGTGTCTGTGGTATCCCTTAGATAAACCACCGCTGCCGGTCTTCCCTTCCAGACAATTTCGTGGGACGATATAGAATGGAACTTTACCAATACTTCACTGTACATTTCACTTGCTTTTCCGTCACAGGCATGGATTTTTGCCGCACAATTTTTACAGGGTAAGGAATACCCCATTAAAGCCTCATAACATTTTTTGCCGTCAGTCATTACAATTCCATGTTCCTGCAACAGTTTTTTCATTTTCTGATTTAGGAATAAAATATTATGGTTGTCCCTGTCGATTACATAAATGCCATTGGTCGCATGATTTGCAATATCATAATATAGCTGGATTTCCTCTTGTTCCATTAGTTCGTCCCTACCTTGATTCCCATTTTTTCTGCAACATCCGTCACATCCATTCGCGTCACCAGACAAATCCCTTTTTCTTTATCAAAGTAATTGAACCGGAAATTTTTCAACCGTTTTCTGCCCTGTTTATCTTTTACCTGAACATTGAATTCATAATTTGATGACTGTTCCAATTCTTTTATGATGGTGGAAACTGTCGACTTCTGTAAAAAGCTTTCCCTGTCTTTCTCTATAATAAATTGATTTGCATAGCTTTTGACACGAGTGTCATAATCCATAACGCTCATATCGCCACTTTTTTTCTCTTCTATATAATCCACCACAATGATCTGATTATTATGAAGATTAATAGAACCGTAAAATTCAAAATTATATTGTACGGCTATCATCATCATACCGTCACATAATTTTTTCTTATCCATATCATAGCAGTACTCACATAACAGAATATCTCCTGTATCCGGTTCCTGTAGCAAAGTCAGAATATTGCGTACCCACATGATGGATCCGTCCGGCTGTTTTCTTTGGAATTCGATTCCATCCGTGAAAATACCATGCTGAAACTCCTCTAAAAGTCTTTTTCTCTCGTGAAGTTCCTGAAACCTTATGCGATCATTTTCAAAGACAATGGTATCCAGAGCATCCCTGATTCCCTGTTCGTAGGATATCCCCGTCTCTGTAAATGGACTTTTGGGATGAAATTTGTGATGTTCTGTTACTGTTCCACTGGTAAGATTTGTCACTACATATCCCAGCAGATCTTCTTCACCGACTCTTTGTTTCTTCCGTTCCACCTCCAGTCTGGCAGCTAACAGCTTTTCTGTATCAATTGGCTGGGCAGAACAGGTGGCCGTTCTTGGTGTACCATCACTGTTGTACTGAATGGTGTTTAAACGAAACCGTAACCAGTGAAGTGCTCCGTCCTGATACATTGCATGAATTTCTGCTTCTGACTGTGCAGCTCCATCTTTGATGCGCTGTACCATTTCCCGGTATACCGAAATAGATTCCGGCAAAACCAGTCCCCATTCAAAAACTGCTTCCGGAAAATTCTCCACAACGGGAGGCATACCAAACTGATTCTGCAATTTTTGATCAGGAAAGACAGTATTCGTAGTTACCTCATAAATAAAAGTCCATATTTCAGCAAAACTGCAAGCTTCCTTTAACATCTGTCTGGTATTGAACAGTTCTGTGGCGTCTGTTATATATTCCACATGTGCCGGAACACCATTCCAGGAAATTTTCTTTCCCCGAAGCAGATAATGTCTTCCGTTATAGGATGAGGTCTGCTCCCATTCCACATAAGAGTCTTCTTTCAACCTGTGTCTCACACAATTAGTGCAAGGAGTGTCCCGATGCATCATATATTCATAGCAGGTCATCTTTTCAGCTTCTTCCACATCTCTGCCGGCTATTTCTGCTGCAACACGATTAATATACAGTATCTTACCTGTAGACAACTCACTAACAGTTACTCCATTTGACGAATCATTTACCATTTGGTTAATTTGATCCATCTGGGCAAATTTCAGATCATCCATTCCCGGTTTGTCGGCACTTGGAAAGAGGGTTTCCTGCAAAGCCTCCCTACATACAGTGGAAGCACCTTTTTCCTCTGCCATCTGTAAAAGAAACATAGCGGTAGATCTGTTAGGCATACTTTTCCCCGTTTCCCACCTGTTTACAGTAGTGGTATTCAAATTTAGAGCCAGCGCCAGATCCTTCTGCTTCATTTTCAATTCTTCTCGCAGTTCTTTTAGAACCCTTCCAAAATCCATTTTTA
This sequence comes from Lachnospiraceae bacterium, assembly GCA_028692055.1. Lineage (GTDB taxonomy): Bacteria > Bacillota > Clostridia > Lachnospirales > Lachnospiraceae > SZUA-378. The sequence continues at coordinate 23,585 of JAQUYA010000001.1, forward strand.
GCTTTCTCCTTTTAACTGTAGCATTTTTGCCAGAGTAGTATATAAGGACTCAGTGTCCACAGGCTTGGTCAAATGCGCATTCATTCCAACTCTCCTGGTATCCTCAATATCTTTACTAAATGCATCTGCTGTCATAGCAACAATCGGCACGTTTAATGCATCCGGTCTTTGTAACTGCCTGATCCTGGTGGCGGCTTCCAGACCATTCATCACAGGCATTCGGATATCCATTAAGATACAGTCAAAGCTGTTGATCTCTGACGTTTCAAACTGTTCCAGCGCCTCCTGTCCATTTCTGGCAATAGAAACGATACAGCCTTTTAATTCCAGCATTTTACGGGCGATCCTGATATTGATCTCATTATCCTCTACAAGCAGAACCTTACACCGATATAAAAGTGCATCATCCACCCGGTTTACTTCCTTAACCCATCCCTGTACAGATTTTGCTTCCTGCAGACAGAGTTCCACGATGAATTCGCTTCCCTCATCCAATGTACTGTGAACCCGGATGCTGCCACCCATTGCATCCACAATATTTTTTACAATGGCAAGCCCTAAACCGCTGCCCTCAGTCTGATTGATCTCAGCACTGGAATCTCTGGTAAAAGGTTCAAATAAATGCTTCCGATACTCCTCCGACATACCGATTCCTGTATCCCTCACCGTACAGCACAGCTTCACACAGCCATTTTCTGACGACATTTGTTCCAATAGGAAGGTGATAGTGCCACCAGCTTTCGTATATTTTACTGCATTTGATAATAAATTGAAGAAAATCTGATTAAAACGAAGCTTATCCGTTACCACCGCTTTACATGTAAGATCCTGCCGGAACTGAAAATCCAGTTGCTTACGATCCATCAAAGGCTGAAATGCACTGATAACCATTGCAACAAATTCAGTTATAAAATACTCCTCTGTTCGCAGATCAATGTTTCCGCTTTCAATTTTATTAATATCCAGAATTTCATTGATCAGTCCCAGCAAGAAATGACCAGATGAGTCAATCGTCTCCAAAGCCTCTTTCATTGCCTCCTGATCTGTTATTTCTTCCTTTGCCAGAGCTGCCGTTCCCAGGATGGCATTTAAAGGAGTTCTGATATCATGGCTCATTCTGGAAAGGAAATCCGTTTTGGCACGATTTGCTTCATCAGCCTTTCGCATTGCCTTTTCCAATTCCTCATTTACCCGTTTCAGCTCCTCTGTCTGTAGCAGCTGTCTCTCTGTTTCTATTAACCGTTGCACATTTTTACTGGTATTCTCCTGTGCCTTGTATACGGTATTATATAGTTCTTCCAGTTCATCCCCGGTCTCCACAAGAACACGGTTTTTCCATATGCTGCTTTCCAGCCACTTTTCAGGACTGATCTGATCCAGTGCTTTTGTCTGACTTACAATTTTCCGGATCGGCATCGTAACATACTTATTAATGTACCAGAGTACAAGTGCTGCAAGTAACAGTGATAACGCAAACAAAACAGTTACCACCTGTATAATATAGATCATAAGGTCATGCACGTAAAAACACATATCCATATTCATACTGGTATAGGTTCTCCAAACCCTTAACAGTCTCTCATGATGATATATTGTACCGATTGTAACTGCCATAATACTGATAAATGCAACTGCAGTCATTACTACGGAAACGATCTTCTGATTCACAGATTTTCTTATGCTCTGATTTCCTGACTCTGTCCCATCTCCTGTTCCACTTTCTATCCAGTCACTTTCATCCGTATATTTTGTAAAATCGCTTATACTTTTCTCGTCATTTTCCCCGGTCTTTCTATAGATATACCCCATAGGAAAATGCTGGTAGAAATTTTCGGGACCAAAACACAAAATGGCAAACACAATTCCAACCGTTATCATTTTATCCGGGATATCAATTAAAATATCTGTCGTAAACTGTGCCACAAATAGAGAAAAACCATAGCTGTACAAAGTCTGGGCATAGGGAGACGCTATTCCACCGATGTTACCCCCATGCAAAAACCATGTCATAATGGAACCAATGACCCTCCTATGATAATATTGCAGCCCGAAATCTGAAAAAATCCCTGAAGAGTTTTAAACTTTCCACGCTCCGAAAAACGTGCTGCAAACCAGGCAATAATAACCGTCAGAATACCATAATAAAGAGAAATGGGATTAGACAGGGAACTAAGGGTATTAGAGAGAAAACCTACTGCCATACCGGGCAGTGAACCGCCAAGAGCTGCTACAAGTATACTTCCCACATTGTCTACATAAAGGGGGATTCCCAGAAAAATAATGGTTTTTGCAAATACCAGATTAATGCCCAGTCCGCTCACGCAAAGTAGTAGCATCCATGGAGAATATAATTTTTTGACCCTTGTATCTGTACTTGCATGGTCCATCACTTTTATCCCTCGTTTTTCATACTTATTTTATAAGATCAGGTACTTTTTTGCATTCGCCATATAAAACGCCTATATTTTATATTATAAAATTCTTTATATCTTTCTTCAAGAAGAATTACTCCTTTTCCGCCAAAAACAACAGTTTTTTCGTGTAAAAAAGGATAGATACACTCTGACTCAAAAATCTGTTACAAATCTTCAACTAAAATCAGAATATATTTGGTTTACAGCACTTGTCAACCTGCAACCAATTTTTAATATAAAAAAAGACCCCAGTAAATACTGAGGTCTTAGCATGCAGGAGATGGGACTTGAACCCACACATAGTCACCTACGTCAGATTTTGAGTCTGATGCGTCTGCCATTCCGCCACTCCTGCGTTTCATATTTCGTGCTCGCTAATCACTTGGCGAGCACGAAATTTATAATACCATATTTATTTCTCTTTGACAAGATTTTTATAAAAATCAAAGCAATCAAATGTTGAAAAATAATCTGACGGAGTTTCTGCCCTTCTGATCAATTCCACATTGCCGTCTTCCTTTAATAAAAGTTCGGCAGATTTCAATTTACCATTATAGTTATAACCCATAGCAAATCCATGTGCTCCTGTGTCATGAATAAACAGATAATCTCCTTTTTCAATTTCCGGAAGCATTCTGTCAATGGCAAACTTGTCGTTATTTTCACAAAGAGAACCTGTTACATCATATTTGTGATCGCATGCTGCATCTTCTTTTCCAAGAACAGTAATATGATGATAAGCACCATACATGGCCGGTCTCATCAGGTTAACCGCACAGGCATCCACACCAATATATTCCTTATGAGTGTGTTTCTCATGAATTGCCTTGGTGACCAATGCCCCGTAAGGACCCATCATGAAACGTCCCATTTCTGTATAAATTGCTACATCTCCCATGCCCGCCGGTGTCAGTACCTCTTCATAAACCTTCTGTACACCTGCACCAATAGCGCGAATATCGTTGCCCTCCTGATCCGGCAGATAAGGAATACCAACACCGCCTGACAGATTAATAAAGCTGATATCACAGCCTGTTTCTTTTTCCAGTTTTACAGCCAATTCAAACAATTCTTTAGCAAGCTGCGGATAATACTCATTAGTAACAGTATTGCTTGCCAGGAACGCATGAATACCAAAATGCTTTACACCTTTGCTTTTCAGGATACGGAAACCTTCAAACATCTGCTCTGTAGTAAATCCATATTTAGAATCTCCCGGGTTATCCATAATACCATTACTCAGCTTAAATACTCCGCCCGGATTATAACGACAGCTCATGGTCTCCGGTAACTTTCCTAATATATTTTCCACAAATTCAATGTGAGTAATATCATCTAAATTAATAGTCGCACCAATTTTAGCCGCATATGCATATTCTTCAGCCGGTGTATCATTGGAAGAAAACATAATATCTGATCCTACAGCGCCTAAAGTATGGCTTAACATCAATTCGGTCATAGAAGAACAATCACAGCCACAGCCATATTCTCTTAATATATTGATCAAAAATGGATTAGGGGTTGCTTTTACGGCAAAATACTCTTTAAATCCAGGATTCCATGCAAATGCTTCTTTTACTGCTTTCGCATTTTCACGGATTCCCTTTTCATTGTATAAATAAAATGGTGTAGGATATTTCTTTGTAATTTCTTCTACCTGTGCTTTTGTAACGTACGCTTTTTTCACTTTTCTTCTCCTCCGGTTAATTCTATTAATTTAATCTCATTACTTAATGCTTCTTTGAAAACCTGTACAAAATTAGTCTGTCCTGTATATAGGCAGGTATCCTGACTGTTTCCCGTATATTCTCCGGTCAAAACATAGGAGGAATCTACTATCAGCCGCACTCTTCCATTTTCTTTCTGAGATGGATAAACTTTTGCCTGGATTGGAAAATCACACTGGTCCGTGATCAATACAAGTTTTCTGTTATGCTTCGCCAACTCTTGCAACTGTGGTTCTAATAACTTTAATATCTGACTACTTGCTGCCAGGTATATACGCTTTTCTGTGTGAGAAATCATATTCTGCATCTTATTCAAGATGTTTTTATCTCCCTCAATGGTAATATACCCATCAGTCTCCTGATTTTCTTCCCGTAGATTCTCTTCCAGAAAAATACGATCTTCATCCAGATTACGGATCCTGTTACTGCAAAATTCATGAATCGAAACTGCCAAATATTTACTGGTTGCCCCTTCCATGCGGTATGCTGCTCCTTTTTCAGTCAGAGCCGCCAATCCATTATATGCATTTGATCTTGAAATGCCTGTCTGCTTTGCGATTTCATACCCGGTCCACTCACGCCCTCTTAGAAGACAAATATAGATAACTGCCTCCTGTCTGGTCAGACCAAATCGAATCAATCTTTCAATCACAGTGTTTTCATCCATCTAATTACCTTTTCTCGACTCATCCATATGCTGTTTCTTCACTTTTGATTTCATATGGATATTGCAATAGTAGTTCTTTTCAGGAACACTCTACTATAGTCTATATCTTTTGTCAACAAAAAAACAGATTTCTACAAAATAAATTGTAGAAATCTGTCGGCTTATACATTTTCAATCTGCCAGTCAATTGGTAACACACCATGTTCTTCCAGAAAATGATTGGTCTGACTAAACGGTTTACTTCCAAAAAATCCTCTATATGCAGACAATGGACTTGGATGTGGTGCCTCCAGAATCAGATGGTTTGGATTGGTCAGCATACATTTCTTACTTTGTGCAGGTTTTCCCCACAAGATGCAGACGATTGGTCTGTCCTGGGCATTCACAGCCTGTATAACAGCATCAGTAAACTGTTCCCATCCCCTTCCCTGATGAGAGTTTGCCTGGTGTGCACGAACGGTTAAGACCGTGTTTAACATCAGCACACCCTGCCTTGCCCATTTTTCCAGATAACCATTATTTGGAATATCACACCCAAGGTCATCATGAAGTTCTTTATATATATTCACAAGGGAAGGGGGAATTTCCTGATCAGGCATAACAGAAAAACATAATCCATGCGCCTGGTGTTCATTATGATAGGGATCCTGTCCAACGATCAATACTTTCACCTCGTGTAATGGAGTGAAATGAAAAGCATTAAAAATATCATCTGCCGGCGGATAAATCACAAACCTGTTATATTCTTCTTTCACAAATTGAAATAATTTCCCATAGTACGGCTTCTTGAATTCCGGCTCCAGAACCTCCAGCCAGTCATTATTGATCATTCCCATATCCTTACTCCTACAACCGAACAGAAACACCTTTTGTCTGTAAATATTCTTTTACTTCCTTGATTTCGAGCTCCTTAAAATGGAATAAGGATGCGGCCAATGCAGCCTCTGCACCACCGGCTGTCAAAGCATCATAAAAATGTTCCATCTTTCCGGCTCCACCTGATGCAATAACCGGAATTGAAACAGTATCCGCGATCTGTCTTGTCAATTCAATATCATATCCGGCTTTTGTACCGTCGCAATCCATACTGGTTAAAAGAATCTCTCCTGCTCCCAGTTTTTCCACTTTTGCTGCCCACTCAACAGCATCGATTCCAACATCAATTCGTCCGCCATTTTTATAAATATTCCAGCCGGAACCATCTGCCCTTTTCTTTGCGTCTATTGCAACAACCACGCACTGACTTCCAAATTTTTCTGCTGCTTCACTAATCAAATTTGGAGTATTAATTGCAGAAGAATTAATTGAAATCTTATCCGCACCCTCTCTAAGAATTGCTTTAAAATCATCTACTGTACGAATTCCACCACCAACTGTAAATGGAATAAAAACCTTTTCTGCAACCTTTCTTACCATATCTACCACAGTACCTCTGGCATCACTGGAAGCAGTTATATCCAGAAACACCAATTCATCAGCTCCTGCTTTATCATACGCTGCTGCAATGGCAACCGGATCACCGGCATCTTGCAGATTCACAAAATTAACGCCTTTCACTACACGACCATTATTAACATCCAGACAGGGAATAATTCTCTTCGTATGCATTATGCCTGTTCCTCCCGATTCAAGTGAATAAAATTCTTTAAAATCGTCATACCAACATCAGAGCTTTTCTCCGGATGAAACTGACACGCAAAAATATTATCCTTTTCTACGGAAGCATGGATTAGCGTCCCACCATACTCTGTTGTAGCTGTTACAATTGCAGGATCTTTTGCTTTCAGATAAAAGGAATGTACAAAATATACATAAGCTTCCTCTTGAAGGTTCTGAAATAATCTACCTCGATTTGGATATTTTAAAGAGTTCCAACCGATATGCGGAATTTTAAGTCCGGGAGCATCAGGTATTCTAACGATCTCTCCCTGCAAAAGACCAAGACCTTCTACTCCGGGTGCTTCTTCACTGCTCTCAAACATTAATTGCAGTCCAAGGCATATTCCCAGAAATGGGATTTTTCTTTTTACCACTTCCCTGATCGTATCCACCAGCTGATAGGAATGAAGCTTTTCCATGGCATCACCAAAAGCACCAACACCCGGTAAAATCACCTTATCTGCACCCAGAATCTTTTCCCGGTCCCTGGTAATCAATGCATCCACGCCTAAAAACTGCAATGCTTTTTCTACACTTTTAATATTACCTGCATCATAATCAATTATTGCAATCATTTATCTTATACCTCCCATAAATAGCCGTTTCCCTTGATTTTTCGATATTTCTTATGTATCGTTTCTTCCATTTCATTACGTTTTGTTATGATTTATTACGTCTCATTCTACAATCTAATTCGTAAATAATTCGTACGCAATATTTTTTACGAATTAGCTTACCGTTCCCGCAACTGCATTTATCTCCGCTAATTGCTGTACGGTTGGTCTTGCATTCACATAGTTGTCCATTGTGGTCTTAATGTTCCCATGCCCCAAAATCGATTGTAATGTTTTCAATGGTAATCCCTGCATATTTGTCGCGAATGTATGTCTGCAAATATGAGGCTCGAATTTTCGTATCGGCTTTGATGGATTTTCCAAATTATATCGTTTAATACAATTCTGTAAATATTCTTCCACATGAGATCTTACTATTGTTTTTCGACTTCTAGTGGCAAGAAATACAAATCCCTCGTATAAATTTCCTCGTTCATCATAACATATCGGTTCTATATCACCTTTTAAATATCTTTTTTCAAGAGCAGATACAAAACAATTATAAACACCGTCTGTCATCGGTATATATCGTAGTCCATTTGATGTTTTTGGTTTTAACACAACATGGGTATGATTAATACATTGCAACTGTTTTTCTACTTTGATTACGTGATTGGTCATGTCTAAATTGTCTATTGTCAGACCACATAATTCTGACGCTCGCAAACCTGTCCAAAATAATACATATAACATTTCATAGCAATGTTTGCTATGGGAATCTTTTGAACAAAAATCAAGAAAATCGTTCATTTCGTTTACCGGTATAGCTTGCATTTCTTTACTATCGCTTTTATCAGTAGCAATTCGTCTGAATGGATTCTTTGCAATATAGTCATAATCCAAAGCATACTCAAAGGAACGTTTAATCAAACTAATCTGACTTTGAATGGAAGACCCTCGATATTTTTTCTTCATATCAGTGAGCCATGCTTCGCAATGTTCTGGTTTGATTTTACCAATCTCCATGTAACCAAGTCTGTACTGTTTTAAAGCATTTACGGTTACGTTGTATCCGGTTTTTGTGTTATGCCTTAAATCTTTTCGATTATATAGATGTTCAAGATATTTTTCGATAATATCCAGTAATGTTAATTTCGCTCCATCTATATCAATATTGTTTGCAAGATACCCATTTAATTCAGCTTCTTTTTCTCGCAAACTCTGTCCAGACTTCTTGCCTTTTGGAACTTGATCGGTTGATTCCAACCGGTAGGAACTTATAACACGATTTTTCCCTAAAGTATCCTTATAACGATACTCATACCTTTTTGTTTTTGGATTATAAAACTCATTCGCTCGTAGTGCTTTTCTTGATGGTTTGTTCTTATCACTTGTTGATTTATTAGCCATTTTTGACCCTCCTATTATAAAAAGAGCCTCAAATGTGTTCAGTAGGATTTTAGCACATTTAAGGTTCCTTGTCGACATTATATCTGTTGCACTTTCATCAAATACTCTTCGAATGACTTCCGCTTTATTTTTATAACTCGACCAATCATTAAATGATAAATACAATCATAATCATCTCGTATAATCTCTCTGAGTCTATGCTGACCTATTCCGAACAAGTGTGATGCTTCGGTTATCGAAAGTAAACATTTTTCCTGCATTTAAATCACCTCCATTTTTGAGCATTATATCTCACATGGTTGTAACCTGTGTACGGAGAAAAATTAAAAGGAAATGTATAGCGAACGAACCAACATATTATAAAGGGAACACAATATCAGACTAATCCAACACGCATTCCCTTTATTTATACCTTTACACTTTCAATACCCAACCTATGACAATGAAATTTGCTTTAATCTTCGGATACTTTGCTTTGTTATTAGCAATAATCTTATCAATGGTTGTTCCATACTTAGAAGCAATCTTTGATAATGTATCTCCAATCAAAACTTTATGTGTTTTTGATGCAACGACTGTTGAGACTTTTGATAATGTATTAACTCTATTTTGAACTTCTGAGTAATTATATCCAGCTGTCTCTAATTTGTTTTTACGATCAATTCCAGTCCCCCATTTACCAGCAATCACTTCTTTGGCAATCTCATCTACAGATTTCTTTATCGTGCCTGCTTCAACGATAGTTCCTGTCGTATCATACTTCGTGAGTCCGTACGTTTTGATGATGCTGGTAATTGTAGAAATATAAGTTGGACTGGTTGCATAACCACCATTTTTGATTGCCGTGATTGCTTTGACATAATCAGTTTCACCGATAGCTGCCTTATAGCGTGACGCCTTACACATCATATCGTAATAATCTGTTACGCTGTCTGCAATGCTATCATACGCACGAAACATATCTACAATATTGGTATATGTTTTTCCGTCATAACACTCTTTTGTTTGTGTGTTATACGCTTTATCTTTCCATGCAGTTCCAAAATGAACTTTGCTTGACCCAACCTTGATTCCAAATACAGCATTTGCCGCAATCATTTTACTAGAAGTTCCATAAGCACTTTCGCAACATGCTTGGGCAATGCAAATGGATGGTAGAATCTTTTTACCTTTACTATATTCGCTTCGAGCGAGTGGTGCTATTTTGTTGATAAACGCTTTTACCTGTTCTTGTGTTGCCATTAATAATCACTCCTTTGTATTGTGCTAATAGCTTTTGAGATGGCATAAATACCAAACAAAAAAGCCATAATTAATAGTATTAATAAGGAAGAAACTAATACGATTGCAAGAATCATTCCTTATCACCTACCTGCTTGATTAACTGAATAATTTTATCATAGCCAATCATAGAACCAACCCACACACAAATGCCCATTAACAACAAACATATGATATTATTTATGCTCCATGTTGTTCCTAAGAGCATATATGTTACTGCTGTTCCACCGCAGCCAACAATAATAGCGTTCACAAGCGCAATGACATTTGCGCTGTAATCTTTCTTTGCATTTTCGTATGCTTTTTTGATAGCCTCAGTTAATAAACCAGATGCTGCTGCTCCGATTGTAAAAATTGTTAAAAATAATGTAACTGTCATATTAGACACCTCCTACATTTGAACATTGTCTTTGTTGCCCCATTTGGACATGTTTTCTGCTTTACTTTTCCATACTACATATCCCGTATGTACAGCCAATTCACCAAATACGGCTGGAATACCATAAGCTATAATAGTAAAATCGGTAATACCAATGACACTTTGAATAACAGTTATAACCATACAAAACACAGTAAATAACCATGCAAATGCCAAATTAAGAATATAAAGTCTGTCAGTAAATCCTCTTGATTTAAACCATTTAATCACCGTCCATAGTACCTCCTAACTATAAGTAAATACCGAAGTGACGGATTGTCCATCATCCGAAAATACTTTATTCATTTTTGCCAATTCAGTTCCAGCAGAATTTGTAAGCTTTGCTTCGCAGGTTTTTAAGTCTGCCGAAAAGGTCTTTGTTAACTTCTTTCCTTCCAAATCTGTTGTGGTTACTACGCTACAATTGTTCGTAAATTTCTTGATTGTTTTTCCGAGAATTACGCCATTTTGATTTTTTAACACGGTAGTACAAGTTAGAAAACCATCTGTAAAAGTTTTTGTAAGTGTTCGACCTTCTGAATCGGTCGTGCTGATGATTGTTCCGTCGTCTGAATATTCGGTATAGCCATCTGTAAGACCAGCTGTCATAATTCTATTAATTTCATCAGAGCACGTTCCCGTAACAATAGCTCCGCTTTTTGTATGCGCAGTATACCCTTTTTGTAAGGTGTTTGCCGTAACCGTATCACTTGTTAAATCGATAAGGGTTTTTCCTCCATAAATAACTTTATTTACAGACATTTAATCACCCCGCAATCGTTACCGTTGTACCTCCAGCTGCATTTGCTGTTTCAACGTAAGGAATGGCATTAACTACTACCTGTGATAAATAGTCATATCCAGTATCCGGTAGAACGGTCTGCTTTGTAGTACCTGGCGTAATAGTCTTTTCCTGCGCTGTTACACTGGATGACGGTTCGCAAGTACCCGTAACCCCCAAGATACTAATTCCCTGTTTAATATTTGCTGGTATAATTTTGGACTGTTCCGTAGAGTCGATTCCGACTTTTCCAGAACCATCATGATAACCAATCGGCACAGTATATTGTCCCGCTTTGGCTGCTATAGTTCCTGCTACAGCCCCGTTGTTGACCATAGAACCAGTAACTTTATTTCCTCTGGCGTAAGCTGTTTTACCATTCAATATTTCAGCTGCAACTGCTGTAGCATCTCCAGAATCTACGTCGTTCGTACAAGTACCCGTAATGGGTGCTCCACTCTTATCGTGTGCTGTAAACCCTTCTAACATCTTTTCTGCAACCACTGTATCTGATGTTAAATCTATTAAGGTCTCGCCACCATAAATTACTTTATTAATTGCCATAATTTAAACCTCCTTGGCTATATAGGCTGTCATACCATTTGAGACGTTGCTTGTTTCCCAGTAAGGAATTGCGGCAATCGTCACATCCTCTCCCATCAACTTATGAGCTGTCTGTAGCGTTTGAGCTTCAAAAGCATGTGGAGTCACATTATAATTTCCTTTGTAAGCGTCATATTCTGTCGCTGATGAAAGCTGACCTGATAAACTCTCATCGCAAGACAATTCTCCCGATAAAGTTATTTCTGACGAAAGAGCCCCCTTTATTGACTCCGATACTTTTATTTCGCTCATTCTAATACACCTCTTCCGTAATATTGATTTTTGCTTTTGCTATGAAGGTGTCAACCTCACCAGAAGCTTTCGTTAGTTGTATATCATATACATACTTACCGAAATCCAGTTGTTTGGTGTCTTCTGGCTCAATTATCAACTTCATGGTATCAATTGGAATATTCTTTATTAACATAGGTTCAACATCATCATAACTACGTTTCATCGCAAATCGTACCGTGTCGCCTTCTTTTGGTATATAAGGCTGTACTATTGCGTCTGCGTCTTTACTTGTTATGGAAACAAGTGCCATAAACGTATCACCTCTGGTGAGTGTGATAGTCGAACCAGAAACACTATAACTCATATTGTCCCTCCATTATTTATGTATTGGAAGTTTGTCCACTTCATCCATTACTCTTTTTGCTGAGCCATTACCGCCCATATCTCGATACGGTTTGTAAAGATAATCGTTGAGATTTTCATACTCATCTCGCGTAATATAACCACGTTCAATGTATTTTATTCCCAAATATATAACCCTATCGTGCCCCAAACCTATTAACATTTGTGTTTTTACATCTTTACTGTCTATCTGTTTCTGAACAATTGCCCACAGTCCAGACGATGCTAATACCGAACTGAATACCGTGAGCACAATTTGCATCCAAGGTTCCATTTTGACGCTCCTCCTTATTCGATAGGATTGCCGTTTTCATCTAATCCCAATGCTTCCAGATCAGCTTTAACTGCCTCTTTAAATTTAGCTGGTACCCTGTCAAATGTTCTACGTCCGTTAATAATAAGTGCTACATATAATGCTACCATGTCTTTTCCTCCTAATAATTTGAATAATAATCCGATCATAGTTATGCCTCTGTGGTAATTGGATTACCATCTGTATCATAACCAAGTTCCATAAGCTTTGTTTTTACTTCGTCTTTGAATTTGACAGGAACGCTATCATAGGTCCTGCGTTTATTGATGATCAATGTGCAGTACAAATTTACCATTATAGATTCCTCCCTTATTGAGCAAAAGTGTCATATAAATCTGCAATCGCTTCCATGACACTCATCAAATTACCATCGCTGTTTTCCTGCGTTTTGATAATTTGTTGAACTCCATTTGCATTGTTTAAACTGATTGTGTTCATATACTGATTAAATTCATCTGGTGTTAATTGGGCTTCCTGATACTTCCAATAAAGTACTTTAATTCCGTTCATATCGGTTCTTTCTTCCGATGTAATGTCTTTTCTCAAAAATACTGTTGTTGACGTTACTTCCATAACTATTGGACATACAGTACTTTCGGCCAAAGCATAAATTAGTTCCATATAATCCTCCTTTCGTCATATAAAGGCGTGTTAATTTTTTGTAAATACTAATATCATCTAGCTGACTACACTTAGAGATGTAACGCTTTAACTTTTGAAAATTAATGTATGGTTTAATCCATTTCTCGTACATTTGATACGTATTGGTGCTTTTAATCCAGCCTAAATACGATAGCATTTGCCTCGCATCATAAAGCGTTGGTCTAAGTTTGCTAAATATTTTCTTTGCTTTTCTGGACGCCTTATACATAATGGTTCTTCTAAGATTTGTTTTCTTACGGTAAAACCGGAATCCCATGAAATCTAAATCACGTCCCTTACCGTTCCAATCAAATAAAAATACCTGCCAATTATCTTTCAATTCCAATCCCATATGTTCTTTCAAATATTGGGTAATTAGCATTCTCATACGATGTAATTCTCTCTTATTTCGACCAAATATAGCAATGTCGTCCATGTATCTTGCGTCATAATTAGCATGAAGTTCTTCCTTAATATAATGGTCTAAATCTTGAAGAAACCAATTTGAAAACCATTGCGAAGTATAAAATCCAAGCGGTATACCTTCATCTGTTACATCAATAATCTCATATAATAAATGAAGCATATTTTCGTCGTGGATATACTTCGCCAACTTCTCTTTTAATATGGAATGAGGCACGCTATCAAAGAAATGTCTTATGTCCATTTTCAGAACATATTTGGTTCCTCTGGTATCATGCCTTATCCATTTTTCTATTACCTTCTTACCTTTATGAGCTCCTCTTTTAGGTAAACTTGCGTAACTATGTTCATACATTCCTTTGTAAAACATTGGTTTTAATGCATTTACGACACAATGCTGAACAATTAACTCCTCTAAAGTTGGAACTATGATGGTTCTGATTTTATGAGTGATACCGTCTTGTATTGTGATTGGTGTATGTTCTGCATTATGAAAATTTACAATCCAATCATATGATAATGCCAAAAGCACATCATCAGACAGATGTCTCTCTATTATTATTTGTCGGATTCGCTTACTATGCTTAGCAGCTTTAATACCTTCCCGACGATTTGATTCTGAAATACAAATAGCGTACAAGTTTTTATAGGATTTCATTTTCTTTCTTATCCTCTCATCCACGTTCGTTTTATCAGCTACTAGCAGATGCTTGCACTGAGTTAATTTTCACCAAGCGGTGAGGTGGGATTTTTCCCAGTTGCCTCCTCAGCAACGACATACACTGCATTAAATATAAATCCTATGGATAAGGTAGAGCCGCCCCATTGTTCGTGTTCGTATTAGACGCCGTGTTGTTCAGATTAGCGTAGAACGCTCCAACGAGCAACGTATTGTTCCAGTTACCACCGACAATGGCTAAGCGCAGTGTATATCCCCTTTTATCTTTTATACCGGCGAACCTAAGGTTCTCCCGTCCTCTCCTACGCCGCAAGCGGCTTACAAGAAAGAGCCGCCCCAATGCTCGCGCCCGTATTAGACGCCGCGTTGCTCAACGTAGCGTAGAACGCCCCAACGAGCAACGCAACGCTCCAGTCACCACCGACAAGGGCATAATCCACCTGACCATTATTAAACCATAAACCATCGGCTTCATAGGTCGAAGATGAACCACTTGCAGTAAATGGAATATTTCCGAATGCTTCTGCTTTGTTGGCACTAATGTAACCACCGGAGCTTCCGGTAGGAGTTGCATTTGATAATGATTTATACCCTTCACCAGTAATATTGTAATCGGTTGCAGTAGAACCATCGTGCGTTCCTTGTGTAATTTTTACTTTTTGAGTTCCATTTGCGTTAATCCAACCAGCAGTTCTTCTCCAAATATTACCCCACCAGTTTTCCATTCCAAATACTTTAACGCCAGATGTCTGATTTGTTGAACCCCAGAATAAACCATTCGTATTCATGGTTCCTTGTCCAATTGCAGACGTATTACCGGAAGCACATCTGCCAGTACCATACTTAGTCTGCGTATCAGTACTACGAGCCATCATGACCAACAAATCTTGAATTAACAGCCTATCAGCAAGAACCTCTGTATACCAACCATCTCCATTTTCAATTGCTAAGTTAATTTCGGACTGTGTCGTGTTACTTACATAATTAGACTGTCCTGAAATGGATCTCAATCTGCCATTAATATTGGAGCCAAAATAAATTGGCGTGTAGAAATGGTCAATTACGTTGTTGTTTTTATCGTAATTACACCAGCAATCCCAATCATCACCTAACGGAATATCAGCACATCTAAATTTATAGACACCATTTACGGTTTCCCTATGGGTGTAAATTTTACCCCATTGCATCATCGCGTTTCCTCGGAATGCTGTATTTGCAACGTTGGATGCTGTTCCATCTGTTTGCTTTGTATAATCGTTTTGGTCCAGATATTCCTTTACTACGCCATCATAACCAAGCATAACTGGTTTTGGCATGAATTTTTCTCCAGCCGTACTTACCCATGAGCCATAACTAAATGCTCCGGAAACTAATCCAGCAGGTGTGTAAGAAGCGTTGTCAACGTCACTCGGATATGTAACTCTCATCGCTGGTGCTGCTGTTGCGATAGTTTTGTCATATCCGAAATAATATGTATTTTTCATTGCTTTAGCAAAACCACGATTTTCGATGCTTCTGTTATAGACACCCTGTGCTGTATATGGAAATGCTGAATAATAATAGGTAGTTCCTATTGCCACGTTTGTGTCATACGCACAAAATTCGTAGGGATTAACCAATCCCATAGTTACCTTAATATCTGCGAAAGCATCTCCCGCAAATTCATTTTCCGGATATCCGGTGGTACTCCTACGAATAATTGCTCCAAGTACCGTACAAAGTCTTTGTCCTTCGATTTCGGTATCAAAAGGTAATAAACCTGCGATTCTAATTCTTGCTTTTGCGTCATCTATTGAATAACTGGAACTAACGTCGAAGGCACGCATGTTGGATGGCTCTATCCCGCCAAATAAATGTCGGTTTTTACCAAACAATAAATCCTCTTCTGCCATTTTGAATTTCTCCCTTCAATTAAATAATTGTAATAATTGTACTGATTGTGGTTCCGTCCGCAGAAAATGTTTTAACCATACTGCCCATTAAACCGCCTACGGAATCTTTTAAAACTGATGTACAAATTAAAAAACCCTCTGTAAATGTCTTTACAAGGGTTCTTCCGGTTGAATCTGTAGTTGAAATGACTGTTCCATCTTCTGATATATTTTTCACGCCATCAGTAAGTCCAGTCATAAGAATTCTTTCTACTTCTTCTTTCTCTATTTCATTTTGTAGATGTCCAGCCTGATCAGTACTTAACTGATTCTTGACCGTTGCAAACCATGCTAAAAATGAAGCTTCTTCATTACTCGTCCATTGACTTAGTTCGTTGGCTGCATCATGTAATGCTTGCTTCATTGCTTGGTAGTCGATATCAAAGTCAGACTTTTCATCTGCGACAAATCTATCCAGTTCATCCTGCCATTGTCCCAGCAATTCATCCATGCTAACGGTTTTCAAAATACCTGTTACAAAAGGCGTTTCTTCCGTTCCGATTGCATTTTCGATATCAGCCTGTCTTATTTCTGTTACACCAGCTAATACAGTAACGTAAGCAAGTGCATGTTGATATACACCATTAGCATTCGTTAATGTTGGTTTTTGTGCATTGCTGGATGGAGTTCCTTTCACAATTTTAATTGCATTCTCTCTAATTGATTCTAATGTATTGACTTCAATTACTATGGCATCAATACGATCGAGAAGAACTTCCGCGTTTTCTATTGTAATAGGTAATATTGCATCATTGTAGGTCCACGTATGATTAAACCATGCTCGTCCGATACCGACGTTTAGCATAAAATTTTCATAGGCTTTTACCGTAAAATACGTTCCAACTGTTTCAAAAATTCCGTCGTTTAATATACCATCAAATAATTGTGACATCTGAACAGCGTCATACAAACGGTCGTCTCCTACAGAGTTATAAAATCCACTGGTAACACTCATGCTATTCTTACACCTCCTCTTTTTGAATTGTACTAAACGTAGGATACAAAGATGTTCCGTCTCTATCCTGCGAAATGATGAATTCTGAAATATAAGCACGCCCTTCATGACCATATTCATTTTCTATTTGAACAATATCGCCTATGAAGAAATCTTCACCATATTTAAACATTCTTGTAGTTTCTGCTTTTCCTTCAAATGCTATTGTGGAAATGTTTTCAGCAAGTTTTTCTTTACCACGTTGCTGTAACTGAGCATTATAGGTAGCATCGCTAATAGTTCCACCGTCTACCGTAGTAGACAAATCTCTTGCGTCTGTAAATAATTCTCGTCGACTTAATCCAGCACCCGAACCGACAGTAACCGTTTTTCTAGCAGAACCTTCTCCCTCACCCGCAACTAAAGTTATGTTTTTAAGGGATTTGTTCGACTCCAAATAACTACTATTAATAATGTTTTCAAATCCGGGTGAAAAGATAACATAAGGATTAATGTCCTGCTCATACGAACGATCTACTCCTGTATAAATACTAAATACAAACTGGTTATCATCATCTAAAACGATTTTAAATCCAATTTTGTTTTGTTCACAAAGGACCTGAATAATATCGTATAAGTTATCTCCTGTGTATTGCGCTTCTTCTATTGTTAAAGAAGTGATCCCCTCATCGTTTGATTCTTGAAACTTGAAATTATCAATCTTCCTATCAGAAATTGATGGGGCAATGATGGTTTCGTTAAGCATCGTTTTTATTACATTTTGTAGATTTCCGCTGTATGTTTTTTGACCCCAAATAATCCTTCGGTCAAGAATAGATTCCAACGATCGACCCGTCACCGTCAGATGTGCACCATCTTCAGTATCAGTTTCGATAGACAATTGCTCAATAATCATAAGATGCTGTGACTCCGCATTCCATAAATAATAGTCTTGAACTATATAATTCAGGAGTTCATCATTCATTGACATATATATTTCGAAATCGCCACATTCATACAGTCTGTCCGTCCAAATGCAAGATTCAAAAGCATCTATGACAGCTACCGATTCAAAGGCAGTATTTAGTACTAATAATTCCATAGTCTATACTCCTTCATATATGATTTTATTAATGATTCTAAATTGCAGATTTGCACTGCCGGTTTCAGCTGTATAAGCAAAAATATTATCGCCTTTTGCTAGTGAAAACCAATTATCACCTTTGGTTAGGCAATTTAGTATGTTTGTTGTTTTTCCCTCCCGTAATAACGTAACGCTTTTTTCGCCACGCACGGTACATATTGTTATTTCATCACTTTCAACAATTCCAGAACCAGTGAGTGTTTTAAGTTTATCTGTGCTAATATGCATTCTCTCTCTTGTTCCAGTGTTATAAATCGTAATATTGGACGCTTCGCCTATTGCGTGGATAATAATTGTAATGCCAATCTCAGAATCGCCATCATAAGTGATTACGTTCTCAGTTTGATTTTCGATCGTTCCTATTTTTATGAGTTTTTCAGTTAACGAACGATTACAAAAGGGAAATTTAAATGCTGGTGCAACACCATAAAATACAGTTGTATTAAGACCATTTGCACCTGCTGAATAAAGAAATGGATCTGGACAAACGATTGAGATTTGACATCCTTCATTTTCAGAGAAAATATCTGGTTCATTTGTTTCCACATATCCAACAGTTTCTCCAATTCGATTATCAGTTTCTATTACCAATGTGAGTTTCTTTTTAATAGGAAAATACTTATACGATTTTTGTCGTATATCTTCAATAGATTCTGTTGTTGTCTGTAAAAATTGTAGTTTTAGAACTGGATTGCGGTTATTCAATCGAGATGAATTAAACAACGCTCCATCATTTGTTGATACTTCTGTAGTATTTACATTTGCTTTTGCTGGTCCCAGTCCTGTTATCTCCTTGACGATAAAGCCAGATTGCTCTGGCCTCATCAATTCAAGTCTTAAACTCTCGCCTAAAAAGTTAGTCACTGTAATAGCTTTAATCATGCTAGCACCTCTTTCATTGCCGTAAACTGATTCTTTGTCTGTCTATAGATTTCCAGACGAGAAAGAGCTTTAGGCGAATAGTTATTTTGTGTAAATGTTATTGAGTTACTTGAAGGTGTAGTACCTCCATTTTGACTTTCTGTGTATGCTGAACGATTCATTCCCATGCTGATTGATGCTGCCTGAGTCGTGCTGAAAAGAGCATTCAATTGTCCTGCACCTGCTTCTACTGACGATAAATCAAGTACTGGTCTAATCGTCGGTTGTGTATCAATGTTTGAATCAACGACTTTAGAAATCATAGAAATTGCATTACTCATTGAAGAAATTGCTGCATCTCCTACCGATGTCGATTCGTTCGTTACTTGTCTTGCATAATTCTTTAATCCTATAGCAAGACCCTCATCCATATATCTACCTATTTCCATCATTTTTCTTGATGGAGAATGGATGTCGCCTGCTTTCTTTGCAGCGCTGATTGCATCTCGCACTACTTTAGCCGCCGCCTCTGCAATTTCACCTGCTTTGCTTAAGATTCCTTCTTTTAGTCCTTCCGAAAGATTCTGACCTACGGTCACAAAACCGCCTCTCGAATTTCGGAATTTATCAAGAGCTGTGTTTACGAGCATCGTAACGCCATTAAAAATAGTTAGTCTTGCGTTGTCATCTGAAATACCCTGACCTACGCCTTGTCCGATATAAGTGCCTACTTCGTCTGCAAATAACTGTGAAGGCGAATGGATGTCTGCCGCCACTTTCGCTGCTTCTTCTACATCCGTAATCATCTGTGCAGCATTTAATTTAGCAGTTTCTGTTCCCTCTGTAATTCCGACACCAACTCCCGCTGCGATCTGAGTACCTGTTTCGATAGCGGTTCCAATATATTGATTGATGCTCGCAAAGGTTCCGTCAAATGCGTGAGCAAACTCTCCAAGATTTACTTGAATGCCTCCAAACATTGTAGACAATTTAGATTCTGTTTCTGTTTGCAGTCCAGAGAGCTGTGTCACCGCTGCTTGCTGGCATAACGCATATTTTGTATCATATAAACCAACGTAATTAGTCAACTGCTCATCTGTCATTCCGTTCAATGCTTTTAATTCTGATAGTGAATCTACACCCATGGTAGCAATAACATCAGCAAGATTTGTCCCTGCCAATTTGGTCTGTAGCGAAGCCATTGTGTCACTATATACTTGCATCTGAGAAATCTGACCTTGCAAATTTTTAGTTAACGTGTCGGACGAAACAGCATCTTGTTTAGTTACTTCATTAAAAATTCCAGAACTATTCATCAAGGAATCTGTTGTATTTTGTAATTCATCTGTATAAGTCTGCAACAGTTCGACCGTTTCATCTATTACAGTCTTTTGATAATCCTGCATAGCGGTCGTTTTTTTCTTTTCTTCCTTAGCTCCTTCTTCTTGTAGTGCTAAACGCTGTTCCCAAAAACTATCTAGTTCGGCTAAGGTTTCTTCATTTAATTCTTTTTGCTGTGTTAATACAGCCACTCCATTTTCATCCATGGTGTCTAAAATAGCATCACCCAATTCACCGGCTGCTTCTTCTACTCGTTCTACTTTTGATTCTTCGCCTAATGCAAGGCCCTCTCCATAGAACGCACCTTGTTTTTCACCCTCTTTTGATGGGGAATGCTCATCCAGTGTTTTATTTACGGAATCTAATGTTGTTTGTGCCAGGGCATCAGCCGCAGCTTTTACTTCTGCTTTTTTACTGTTCATACCATTTATAAATCCCTGAATCAGATATGAACCTGCTTGATAAAAACCGTTATACTTTTTCCGACTTGTATCAATGGCATTGTTTACGAAGGTCGTAATAGCATTGGTTACTGTTATCTTTGCATTGCTAAATGCATCCGTAAAATCTTTGATTCCCATATCAGCAACACTTGTAAGAGCTGCACTAAAGTTAACCATTGATTCCGTATCTACAGCACCCAAACCATTTGCCATTTTGACGACTTCGTTTGTTTCTTCTATAACACCTGATAATTTTTCTACGTCGATATCACTTATATAGCTATAATACGCAGCAAAGTATGCACCGAAGCTACACATATCGCTACCGAAGCTTGCTAACGTAGCATCATCAGAAAACCATCCACCTTCTTTTGGAAGACTCTTTTGCAATTCTACAATTGAGTTTGCCGCATTGGTAGTGGTCGTTAATACTCCGGAGTCCACATTCTTCATATAATCCGAATAAGTAGAGAAGCTATTTCCGAAAGATACTAAGCTTTCTCCGAACGAACCAATATCGTTATCTCCTGCGAACCAGCTAGCCATACCTCCTTGATTCGGAAGATTATTGGCTAATCCCGCTAATGCAAGAGCTGCATTGGTCGAGTTTGTTACGACTTCTCCATCCAGTCCAGCAACACTTTGTGCATATGACATTAAATTAGGTCCGAATTTTGCCAATTCTTCCCCAAACACAGATAGTGTATTTTCACCAGCAAACCATGCAGCGACGCCACCACTATTAGGAAGTTTATCAGCCATCTCCGCTAGAGCTAATGCTGCATTTGAAGAATTTGTAACTACGTTGCTATCTAATCCAGTAACACTTTCGGCATATTCCATTAATTTTGGACCGAACACAGCAAGTTCCTCGGCAAACGCCGACATACTATTTTCGCCTGCTAAATCTGCTAGCACTCCTCCTTGATTTGGGATATTGCTTGCAAATTCTGCAAGTGATTGTGCTGCATTGGCAGACGCTGTTACTGTATCTGCGTCGATTCCTGATACTGCCTGTGCATATTGCGCAAAGCTTTCCCCAAACGGTACTAACTCTGCTGCAAACGCACTTAAACTATTTTCACCTACTAAATCCGCAAGCACGCCTCCTGCATTTGGAATTGCACTTGCAAACTTCGCTAATGATAATGCGGCATTAGCTGAGGATTCAACAACAGAACCGTCAACGCCAGCGACCGCATCTGCATAATCTTTATAATACTTACCAAAGTCAGCTAATTCTTCACCAAAGCTTGCCAATGAAGTGCCACCGGTAAACCAAGATGTCAAACCAGTCAACACATCAGCAGCCGTTAGTACTAATATTGCTTCTGCTAATGATTTAATTCCGGATAACGATGTAGCATCGACACCCTTTATGCCATCTAAAAATGGCTTTAAATTGACCATGAAATCGGATAGGTTTGTTCCTATGGCAGGTAACCCAGAGGTTGCTCCTGCTGCGAATCCACCTACCATATTGCCGAAGAAAGAACCCAGTGCATACCCAATCGATTCTAACACTGGGATGCCCTTGTTTAAAAAATCTTCCAATTCTGGAAAATGACTTACTAATGCTCCAATACCGACAATAACTCCACCGATACCAACGATTAAAGCAGCTAATACAGCTATACCGATAAACGCTGCCGGACCAAGTAATCCAACAACTCCCAATACCACACATACTGCCGACATGGAAAGTAGCAACAAGGATAATGATTTAGCAATCTCTAAAGTAGAGCCAACGTTCATATACGCAAGAATACCAATAATAGCGGCTAATCCAGCTACCACCAAAGTCATTGCTCCTAGTGCTAATAAAGCTGTCGGTGCTGTCGCTCCACAAAAACTAACAATTACCATGGATGCGGATAACGAAAGTAACAACAACGACAATGATGCCGCAATTTCAATTGTTGAACCTACTTTTAAACTTGCCAATGTTCCAATAATTAACGCCAGTCCTGCGACTACCAAAACCATAACGCCAAGCGTCTCATACATTTTTAGAACACTTCTTTTGTTAAACTTATTGAGAAGTAGCAAAGATGCAGACAAAGATAATAATAATATCGAAAGTGCTGAAGCTGCTCCAATAGCATTTTGAGCTGGTACCTTCGCGAGCATACCAATTACTAATGCCAAACCGCCAACTACCAGTGTCATTACACCTAATGTAGCTAGCATTCTTTCTGTTGTTTTTTTACCGGTTTTTAAAAATTGCATAGAGATTAGCAATCCGGCAAACGCTCCCATAACGGTTGTTAATGCTATGGTTGCTCCTAATAATTGCTTTGAATCAATCATTGACAACGCACCAAGACATATTGCCAGCAATCCAATAGTCACCGCAATTAAGGTTAAAGATTTAGTACAGTCTTTCGCAAGATGTGTCATTGCTATCAACGAACCGAATAAAATTTCAAGAACAGCAATTGCTGCTACTGCTCTACCCAATCCGTCTGGTTTTATATGACTTAATACTACAATTACTCCAGCCAACATTACCATTGCACCAGACATAAGTAATAACATAACGCCGGCTCGTGCGGCGTATTTTCCCGCGAAATTTGAGAGTGCCACAACGCCTGCAAATACAACTAATAATTTGGCGATGGCGTTCGTTGCTTTTGATAAATCACTTGGCTCCATTTTTGCAATCATTTTTATAGCAAGAATAATTAGCAACATAGCGGTGGACATCGCAATGATACCCAGTCCCGCTTTTGCTGCGTTAGCTCCTGCAAATTTGCTGACAGCCATTAATATTGCAAAGGTTCCAAATATTGTAATGAATGCTTCAAGGTTTTTCTTTATTCCTGTTGTATCCATCTTTGCAATGTCTTCAAACACTCCAACAAAGATTTTTAAAGCCACTACTATTGTAAGCATTCCAACCGCCGAACCCATTTTAATTTTAGAACAAGCCACTGCAATAGCGGCAAGTCCTGTCATACAACCCAATAATATAGCAACAGAACGACCAAGATGGTCTGTTTCAATTGCATCTAATTTAGCCAACGAATTTACTAGCAAACTCATTGAACCTGCCATAGCCAGCATAAATAAAGAACCTTTTGATAATTGCGGAGCACATTTTCCCATAACAATTGAGATTGCAGCAAGTCCAGCCGCTAAAGCAGCAAGAACCGCTACATTTTTCCATACCTTTGTATCATCGAGCGTTTCCATCAACTTCAAAGAAGCAACAAGTACAAGTAATGAAACTGCAATCCCCTGCATTGTAAATGAAATTTTTGCAGAACCGCCGATCTTATTTACTGCTCCCATAGCCGCTGATAATGCTAACAATCCAGCTGCCAGAACACCTAATGCACCGACTGCCGACCACATTTTCCCCTGATCAAGGAGTGTTAGTAATGCGATTGAACCCGCAAGAACAGCAATAGCGAAAGCTACATTGAGTAATGCCTGCGACTTTGTTTTTAAAGCAAATGCATTAAGTACCTTTGAGCATCCTTTCATTATTTTATTGAAATTTCCGATAATGGCTGCAATGTCACCAAAAGGACCTGCTAAAACTTCCAGCGCATCTCCTATCTTTTTTACGAATAGAATTAACGCCCCACCAATACCAATCGTTAATAACTCACCGATGCCAATATTACTGCTGAATTTTTCTTTGATAGAATCTATAAAATCGAAGATTTTTTCTTTCACATTATCGAAATCTTCACCAGCTTCTCCTAAATATTTCTTAATAGCATCCTTAAAATTTTTGATGGTTATCTTCAAATCCTCAAATCGACCATCAATATTGAAGAAATAGCCTAGAACGTTTGTCTTGAAATCTTCAAAAATACCATCTATGTCATCCAAGGTAATGGAGTCCATCGATTTGATTCTATCGATAAATGCATTGATTTGTTCCAGCCCTCCAGAGAAGTAACCGCGTAAATCGCCAATCGTATTTGCGAATGTTGTTTCTAATTTTGCAAGATTCGCCTGAACTTCTGGAAGTGCCATAAAAGCTGAAATCCAATCTTCTATGTATTTTGCTCCATTTTGAAGTCCTTTGACCAATCGGTTATTCTCAAATAACCAATCATGAAAAGAAACAATTGCATCTCCGATTGAAGCTGTGACGTCCAACACATTAAAGTCTACGACACCTAGAATTTTAGCAAGCGTTTTTAATCCAATCTTTAACGCTCCACCAGTTATCGTAGTAAAGATATCTACGATTGAAAACAAGCCTTTAAATGTTCTTCTAAGCTTATCAGCATCTTCTGTATTTACATTTAGATACTTGGAAAACTTGTTTAGTGCTTCGATTAACGCATATACTCTTTTTGCCTTGATATCTAGTATTTCTTCATCGGAAGCACCTGGATAAAACACTTCATTCCAGGATTTCTTTACAGACTGAATCGTAGTGGATAAACCTGCCAAAGCATTCTGGAACGAGTCGATTAACAACTCACGTCCACTTGGTTTTGACATGGATTCGATTAGTTCATTGATGGGAGTTCCCGTTCGCTCTGCTTCTTCTGCTAACTCTTTTATAGTTGAGATTTGTTCTTCTGTATATCCAAGATTTTTCAGCTCAGCATCGGAAAGTTTATCCCATGCGACTTCTTGTCCCCGCATTACCTTGTTAACTAACCCCTGTACCGTCGCATAATCGTATCCGGCTTCTGTTAATGCCTTAACTCGATCGGCACCGTTTCCAAAATTTCCTCGAATTACGCTATTCACTACTTCCTGCATATCTTTCATAGAAGTCGTAACTGCGCCCGTAGCATCCGTTAATTTTTCTTCTGCACCTACAAATTTCTTAATTGTTTCTATAATAATACTTCCGGAAATTTTCCCTTTGGCAATTACATTAGCCAGAGAACCTTCCTTTTTTATGAGTGAATCTAAAGCAATACCATGTGCTTTAGCGGTCTCAATTAATTTTGCCTCGAAATCTTCGGATGCGATTCCGGCATCTTGTATTTTTTCTGTTAATTGGGACCAGCTAGAATTTAATGCGCCCCCAAGAATAGCATTTCTAGCATTTGCAGATGCATCAATCATTGAACCAAATGTATTAGACAAATCAGTAAATAATGATTTTGCCTCTTCAAAGTCACCTACTAATAATTCCCAAGTAGTAGCCCATCCGGATTGAGCAGCTTCTTTTAATGTATCCATCATCATTGAAAATGTTTTTACATCTTGTGCTGCCGCATACGCCTTTTTACCAATTTCAGTTGTTTCATCAGCATAATCAGATAGTGTATCTACCAGAACATCCGTTGTCATCCATTGGTCCTGTAAACAATCATTAAAATTATGAGTGGCATCCAACACATTTCCGTCTAATGTTTTATACATTCCATCTGCAGTTTTTGTAACTGTTCCAATTGAAGCCGCCGTTTCCAATAATTGAGTTTTAAATTCTACAGTTGCCATATTGGCATTCTCTATGGATTTCCAATCAATTAATTTTACATAACCAGCGGACAACGCCTGTGCAAAGTTATACATTGCTCTTGATGCTTCTTGTGCATTTGCACCGGAAACTGCTGCCTCATTACTTACACCCTTAATAGCTAATACAGCTTTATCAAGTTTAACACCGGCATTTGTAAATTTACCAATATTTGAAGTCATGTCTGAGAATGAGTAAATTGTTTTGTCGGAATAAGTATTTAACTCAGCAAGATACTCATTTACCGTTTCCAATGTTTCACCAGTACTCGCCATAATAGTTTGTACCGACCCCATTTTCAACTCATATTCCTGAAATCCCGATTGAATTGGATCTATCGTGAACGCAGATACCAGTTTTTTACCTGCGTTTACAGCAGAATTTGTTATATTAGCAAGCGTGGTTATAGCCATAACTTCCAAAGCAGAGAATTTAGTCTGTACAGTTTCCACAGCACTTGTAAGTCCTGACATTTTACAATTCTTAGCTGCCGCTTCGACATTTTCAAGTCCTTTAGAAACGCCATCAAGATGCAATGCCTGTTTCAATTTATCAAGCGTCGACATACTTGTCTGCACTCCTGCTTCGAACTGTTTATTGTCAAATCGCATCTCAACGACTCTTTCGTCAATTGTCGTGCTCATAGCTTAGTAACCTCCCTCCACGCATAATCTGCAATTTTATCAAAAATGGGCTGAATCGCAGGATTGATATAATCTCGTCCCTGAACCCAGCCACCATTTCTTGTTCCGTGTCCGTATTGCAATATGATAGCAATCGGAACGCCTTCATTTATGTTTGAATTGTAGAAATTAATCGAAGCCGACCCATTTCTATTTTCTATTTTGTAGTACCATGAATTAGCTGTATTTCCAGAATCTATTGGTGTTGCAGATGCAAGCGCATCAACGCCTTCCCGACCATACTTATCGAGGTCGCCGATTTTAATACATTCTTTTGCCCTCTCTAAGAAACGAGTCAGCTTAGAGAAATCTCCTGATTGACTGAAACGTACCATAGAATACTCCCTTCATACGTCTATCCATTTGTATTTAATTTCTTTTTTCGTTGTGCGTTTAACGCAGCATTGCGGCGCATGATTTCCTTTTTACTCATCGTTTTTGGCGGTTGATTTTTCACATTGCAAACTTTCACCAAAGTAAGTAATCTGTTCAAATGCCATTTCTGACATTCAAAAGGAACATTTAAAGAAATCATCCAGTAATAAATCAGTTCTGCTGTGATTTGCTCCGAACTTGGTTTCGCATTTTTTTCGTCATGAAACCATGTTGCTGTCATGGGAGCTTCGATGTACTTATTTACATCATCAATATTTCCATTCGTTAAATATTTGTAAATCTCCGGGTTTACATTTTGGGTAAGCGTCATGCATCGGATATAATCAATCGTTTCTTCTGTGGTTTTCATATCCTTTGTCAAAAACGGTTTGCACCATTTGGATTCCCATTTTGAAAGAGATACCAGAGAATGCTCTAATACAATAGATTGCTCTTTGATATAGATGTATTCCTCTTTCACTTCATCCCAGATTTCCTGTCCCGGTATAGTGATGCTAAGCATTCTCTGTCCCTCCCATTACTAATTTGTAGCTGATGCTAAAAGTTGTAGTTCTTTATTCTTTTCAAGTTCTTTTGCAGCATCCGCAGGTATAATACCATTGATAAATTTAATGGCTGCCTCTGTATTTGTTGCTAGTTTCATGAAAAGCTGTGAATATGCTTCTGTCTGTGAGAATCTACGTGATACTGGAACACCAGCGTCGTTGATCTTAACAAAAGTTTTATTATCATCGGATTTTTCACCATATGCCTGTAAAACAAGATCTTTAAAGATTTTAATAAGTTCCGGCTCGTTATGAGCTGCGATGATTCGATTAATGCGTTCTGCAAACCCACCTTCAGTACTCATTTGCATTTCTACTATTTCAGCCTGATTAAGATTGAAATAGAAATCCTCTGTGATTGATACTCCGTTATAGTCGTTGTAAGTAATTGTTTCTTTTAACATAATTAATTTTCTCCTTTCAAATTTGAGATAAAAAAATAAGGAGCGATGATTACACCGCCCCTAGTTTAAATAAAATATTCAATTGTTTTCTGTAATTAAGCAGCCTTTACCAACGTTGCAACTTCATCTGGAAGTGGTAATCTTGCTTCTTCGGATTCACTGCCATAAAGAATAGCCTCTAATGCTGCTAATTTAGAAGCATCGATTTTTGTGGAATCAATAGTAAGTGAAGCAGTTGGTTTAAATCCGGTTACTGATACTGGAGTCGTTGATAATTCCCAAGAGAATGTGATTGCCTCTGGTGAATCGTTGACTGTCTGATATCCTTTTTCTGATGGTGCTGCTAAAGCTCCATAAATAAGATGCAGTTTATATCCATGATCAGTTCCGTCAGTATCATTTCCGATAAGAGTCTTATAGCTAAGACCGAAAGTCTTACGTGACTGCTGACCAATGATAACACCATCAGCAATTTCTGCGGAACCATCACATGTTTCAAATTCTTCTGGATATGTGTATGCCTCTACGGTTGCTCCAAACTCTTCTGCTGACATGAGATTTAAGTATTTCATGTTATCAGCATAAATTGGAGATGCCTCTGCTCCAGATGGGCTTTCTGTAACGGTTGTTAAACCATTCCATGCCACACCCTTTGGATAAGCTCCATCCGTAGAAATCGGATAAAGAACTGCCTGGTTTACACCTGTTTCGTAGGTACGTTTTCCTGTTTCGTCCCAAGTAAGTTTACTCATTATTTAAATCCTCCTTTAATAATGTAAAATAAATATGTCATGATTAAGGTTGTCCTTCGTGAAATGTCGTTCAAAACGTATCGTTGGTAATTGCGATACTTTTTTTACAACAACACTATCTGGGTCCTTATCTATAACCGTTAACTGGTATTTGTGTGACTGCGTATATACGCCATTGTTTGCAAATGTATTCTGTATATCATTACGCGAATACACAATCGCTGGATAACTCATTTGTACTGATGCTGGAGGTTGAAAATATACATGACGCATACCAAGAAGTTCTTCTAGCATTAACTGTAATTGATCAACTGTTTTCGCCATTATATACCTCCCCCAAAGTCAAGATTATTCTAGGGCGTAATACCTCTGCATTACTTACTTTCCACCTAGCCCCCATAAACTCAACGAAACGAATCGCATAGAAGTTTTCATTAGCAAACGCATCGGCAACAATGCTAATCTCATTCGAAACCACTATATTATCGTTTAGCTTATCAGCAGACTGGAGGCGTCTGGTATTACGAATTACATCCCCATAATATTTACGAGTTGTTGTCTGCTCTGTAAATTGGCCTGGTTTTGTTTCGATATTTTTTACATAGCCTACCAATCCGCTAAATTTTGCCATTTTGAAGTCCTCCTATTTTTGAGCATAAAAATAAGACCTCGAAAGGTCTGATCCTAATTACTCCTCAGTTGTAGGTGTTGTCGTACCAGTAGCAGCTTTAACAACCTCTTCAATAACAATTGCAGATTTGATTCTTGTAAGCTGTCCTGATTTACGAGTCTCCAGAAGAGATTGAAGCTGGTTGAACTTGATATCGAAATCTGTGAAGTGTGTTACATCGCCACCCTTAGAAGCACCATAACCATAATCAGCCATGTTTACGCAGATAGCATGTAACGTATGCTTAACACCGGTTGAATCGGTACGAACTTTACCTTCGAACTGAGTAACTTCATAGATGTTAGCAACACCAAGAGCTGCTGCAAGTTCTGTATCTGTTTCGTAGATACGACGACCATTTCTGTCTCTTGCAAGAATCATAATGTTATGCATATCAGTTGTGATATACAGATCGGGTTTACCTGTTCCACGGAAATCCTTACGAGCCTTACGAAGTGCAGTAACCATAGCTTCTGCATAAATAAAGCTTTCACCAAAATTAGCTTCGGCAGATGTTCCCTGGAGTTCTTTTGCCATGGAAGCGAAATCAACATCTTTATGAATTGTGTACAACTCATCATCTTTCCAGATTGGACGAATGTGATCAGGGAAAATCTTTTCTGGATCAGAATCAAGTCTCTCGTCACCCAGCATAGTAGCAACGGCAAGAGTCTCTTTCAAAGAAATCTGATCAATATTGTACTGGAACCCTACATAATCGAAATCTTCGATATCTACTACATCATCTCTGTGTAGTTCGGATGTAACATATACTGTCTGTGGGTCAGTTGTTCTTCTTACAAGTTCATAATTACCTGTAATTTTCTTTTGATTTCCTTTCTTATATCCTTTAGCACTAAGTGCATCAATGTTACGGATATCAACGTGTGAGGTACGAACTCTTCCATGAGGAATCTTCTGTGTCTTTGCCATAATAGCATCGACCCAGCCCATATCATTGGTGATAAGTTCCGGGATTTTGCTTCCATTAGCTTCCACATATTCTGGGAATAAATTTGTAACGTTACCGTTTCCGGTCTGAGTAAATCCACTAATTTCACCGTGCTTAAGTTCTTCGGTATGTTCGTCTGCATAAATCTGCATTGCGGTTCTTAAAGAACCAACTGCGCTAGTCTTAGCTAATGCTAAAATCTCACCCTGTGCTGCGTGGGAAAGCATCCCATTGTTAGTAGTAGGCTGCTGATCCTGATCAAATACGTTATGTTTCATAGTTTTGTCTCCTCCTTTGGATTCATCATCATTTTCTTTATTGGTCGTTTCTTCTTCCAATCCGTTTTGTTTAAGTGCTTCTTCCACAAAGTATTCGCATACTTGCTTCTGTTCATCATTCATGGTGTTGTACACATCTGCTGCTGTCTTATCATCTGTTTTAACAGGTTCTTCCGGTTTCTCTTTTTCCTCCGATTTTTCTGACTTCTCTTTTTCGTCTGATTTTTTGGAGTCTTCTTCCTTAGTATCAGCGTGGTATAAAGAAAGACCTTCACCAGAATAGATAACAGCCTCTTCGTCAGCATCATCCGAATGAGCAATAATTGTATCTATGAATGCTCCTGGGTTTGCTCCAGCATGAACTAAACTCACTTCTCTGATTAATCCATGTACCACATCAGCTGCAATTTGCTTTAACTGATTAGCATAAATAGACAGCGATTCGATGTCACCATGTTCTATTAACACCTTTGCTACTTGCCCAGATGAAGTGTCATTAAAGGTACCATAACAATATACCCCTTCTTCTTTATTCTCCAATAACGCATGTCCAAGAACATTTTCGGGTTCTCCATGCATATGATTCCAAACTAACGGAACAACTTTACCGTCATTTTCTTTGAAAGCATTATGGCGAATAACTCTACCATCAGAACATTTCAGATCGTTCTTAGTAGCCCAGCCACTAAAATCGTATTTCTGTTTTGGTTCCATTTTGCTTTTCCTCCTTCGATTTATTAATGATTTTTTTAACCTTACTTTCGGTTAAAACGTTTTCTGCATTATCACCTCCAGATGGTTCACTAAGATTTTTATTTCTTAATTCATCTGCCTTTGGATCTTTAGATGGTTTCATACCAATAACCTGTCTGATTTCATTAGAAGACATAATCTCATTACGAGTAAATTTGTCTGCGATTTCAGATAATTCAGATACTGGTACAAGCTTAAATGGATCTCTAAAGAAAGCGATTGATTGTAACTGTGAACGTGCAGTTTTTGTTAGAAATTTTCGTTTCATTTCATCAACGATAGCCGATAATATTGGTTCGATTGTTCGGTTGTAATAATTTAGCATCGTTTTTTCATCTGCTGTACCATCCAATATTCCTTGCGTAATTCCTAACTGGCTAAAAAGCATACTCGTTAAATATTGCACTTGGGACATTAAATTGTTTTCAACAGCGCGATTTAACTGTGTGATATGTTCAGTACCATCAGTATACGCAATGCCATATTTTGAACCGGTTAATTGTTCTTCTATAGATCTACGCCTTGCTTCGGCTTGTTGACGTCTTGCTTCGGACTTAACGATATAGGGCAACTGGATTATCAAATCCAATTTTCCAGAACTACTTTGTTCGTCAACCGCATCTAATAAATTCAATTTTCTTATCAGACGCTGCATTGTGGAATTGGGTTCATTGATAACTGCATAGAGGGGATTTTCGATAATTGCCACCATACTTTTTTTCAGTCGTACTTCTTGCTTTGTTCCTTTTTCATCATTATAA
This sequence comes from Lachnospiraceae bacterium, assembly GCA_028692055.1. GTDB lineage: Bacteria > Bacillota > Clostridia > Lachnospirales > Lachnospiraceae > SZUA-378. The sequence goes on from JAQUYA010000001.1 coordinate 56,083, forward strand.
AGTAAAATTTTTACATCTTTTGGATACCATTCTGTTATTTTTCCAACCCTCAATGAATTAACATCATAGGAGCCCGTTACCTCTGGGTTTAGATCTGTCTCTACAGGTACAATAGCTACGCATCCCTCGTCAAACATGGACATGACTGCATCCTGTATAAGCGACCTACCAGTCTGATCAATATTTGCTTCTGTTGACAAACATTCGTTAAGATTCGATTTGATTTCTTCCACGAATCTCTCATTATCATCCAAGCGAATATGTTTAATATCAATTGCGGCGGCATCTATCGCAATTCTGTTATACACCGAAGTTACAATAGAACGCTCATTACCCCTTGACATTCTTGGACGATCTGGTCGATACCCATATCCACCCCCATAGCTTCTTGTGTATGATGTTGGGTCTTTATTTAAAAAAGCTGTCCAAGCATGTTGAAGCCTGGAACCAATTGATACATCCATTATTTTCCTCCTTTATTCAAATGCGTCTCTATTAAGTTTATAAGCAACGTATGCGTCCATTAAAGCTGAAACACAGTCAATTTTTGCTTCGTATCGCTTTTTTAATAATTTACGATTACCATTAGTATCTTCTAATGTGATGCAATTTCCCATGCAAAACGTCATCATTTCTTCATCAAATATGAGCATTCGTTCTTCCGATAATTTCTTTAGTTCTCCTAATGGAACAGATTCGGTTCTTGCACCTTGTGGTACTTTTTCAACTCCAAACGGACTATTTTCAGCTTCCCAGCGAGTTATAAATTCTTTTGCATAATAAGGGTCATAACCAAGACTTCGAACATCATAATCGCAATCGGTGATATGATTATCCAAGTCCTCATAAACTTGCATTAAATCTAAAACAGTTCCATCCATTACGATTAAACTGCCCTCGTTAATAAAACAATCGTATTTAATTCGCATGGCTCCGGGTAATTTCATTAGAGTTAATTCAGAAATATATGCTCTTGTTTTGATTCCAAAAGCACCATTAGATAATGGAAATAGAAAAGTAAATGCACAGAAGTCATCACCTTGTGAAAGGTCTGCCCCCATAGAGCATGGAGCCTGCCAAAAATCACGTTTTGTATGCGGTAATGTTTCTTCATATGTAAAATAATAGGTATAACCTTCCATCGGAAGACCGAATCTTTTAGCAAGAATATCATTTCTAGCCGCAGGTGCTTTTTCAGCCCTTTCAACATCCAACTGATATGTTTCGTATTTTACCGTTAATCCAATATTTGGATTTGCTTTTTGCCACATATCCGGATCATTCACTTCGTCTATGGAATCAAGCTTGTACCACCATATGGATACGTGCGGATTTATATAATCTCCTTTAAGAATATCCATGAGTTCCATTTTTATAGTATCGCCACTACCGTTTCTAACCGTACCTTCTGAACTAATAGCAACGATCAAATAATCATCAACTTTGGAAGCTCCCTGCTCAATAGCACCAACAACATCTTCACGTATATCTCCAGATAACCATTCATCTACCGTTGCAACTTTTAATTGAAGTCCCTGCAATTTATCTATTCGCATGGGTCTGATTTCAAGTAAAGAACCAGTTAAAAAATTCTCGATTCCCTTTTTGGTAGAGGCAAGTTTCATTCTATTTGCTTTGGAACCAGTGGTGTTTTGTAAGGAACCTTCCGTCAAAAATTTATATAATGGACCTCGTGCTCTAGTAATAGCTGTTCTGATTGGCGACATTACTTCTTCCGCCTGTTTCATTGTTGGCGCGGTTGTAATCTGATGTGTGGTTGACGTATCTACGTTAAGGAAAAAGTTTTGTATGCAGGAACCGTACATTGATTTTGCAGCACCTCTTGCTACGATTAAATATTGTTTATTTACCAATCGTTTTTTTACTTTTTCACGTACATATCGTCCACCATGTCCATCTGGGTTTGGTTTATATACGCTTAATTCGACGAAATAATACCATCCAAAAATTTGTTCAGCCCATAATTTAAAACTATCCAACAGATTTAAATCTGAACCATCAGTTAGAGTTAACTCATTTTCGCAATACGCGATAAAACCATTGATTGCTTCGTCGTCGTAATAAACCCCACGATTTTCTATTAAATCATCGATTCGATGCATCTCCATGGCGACTTCTTTATTAACTCGTATTTCGCGTCGTACTACGGCATCTCTAAACTGCCCGTAGTATTTTGGAACCGCAGTATTCGATAATGCCATATATATTCACCTACTTCTTGTCAGTTTGTCCTTTTTGCGGATTAACAATTCGTTTTGTTGCATCACTGGAATCAACGCCACCAAGCTTGTTAATAGCATTTCCAAGAAAATGATTAGCAGCCTGAGTGCCGAGATTGGTTAATGTCTTTTTCCCAATGTCTTCAAGAACGTCGGTTACAAATTTTTTTCCGCGGCTGGTTTCTTGTGTGTTACCAGTTTTGCTCAGTTCGCTATACCGCTTTTCCAATCCGATACGATCTATTTTCTTTTGTAATTCCTCGTCAGTCATTTCTTTTACAGATTTTTTTGTACCTGATGATGAACTATTACCAGAATGACCAGACGATGTTGATTCATTCTTTGTTTCCGCAGTGTCTTTTGATTTGGTTTTGGATTTTCCTGAACCGCTACCAAGTTGTGCTTCAGTTCTTCTCACACCCCACTTTTGACCAAGTATTCCGTGGTGTTGTAGCTCCAATGTAACATTAGCCATTTTGACTTTCCTCCTCTGCTTCTGGATCTACGGCAATATTGATTCGCCATTCCAATTCTTTTATCATTTCTTTTATTGATTCAATAACAGCTGTAGCTGCTGGTGGGTCAAAAATTAGTTTTACTTTTAAATGCATATAAGACTTAACCATTTCCACTTTGTTTTCCGGGATAAAGTCAGTCCATACCGCGTCTTCATCAATAATTGAAAAACCATTCTTAGGGCCAACACCTAATTGTGTTAATATTGAAAAAACAGAATTGATATGAATGATGATGTCCATATCAAAATTCTCATCATTTTCATCAATACCAAGTAATTTTTTAATCGATATTAAAATGCTTTCTATATTATCCATAACTCCCCCTTATTGCCACCATGGGCAGGTATCTCCAATACTACGTTCTTTGAACTGGCTAACATTTAGCAAAGATTCATCACCATAATGTATTGCATTGTGGGTTCTTAAAACCGTGGTAATTAGATTATTTAAATCAAAAACCGCTGAACTTCTTTCAACAACATCTTCTACCGTAATAGGATTTATATGATGTATTAAAATAGGTCCTGCAATTTCAAAACCCGTGCATGCTAAGTCGCATCCATTATCTCTGATAATTACTTTTCTTCGTATACGTTTCCATTCTGGAGAATTGTATAAAATCTGATTTAAATATCTATCGTGACCAAATGTATCCGCACCAACCACACCTTGAAGACTAAGGTATTGAAATCTCTCTTCAAAAGTTGGAATTTCTATCAGTTCAGAATATGTTCTAGTTATCATAATCATCACCGCCGTTACCGCTATACTTCTTCATTGCGTTGATGGCTTTTTCGAACAACTCTTCCTGACGCTGTGACGATTCCAAAGAATCTTTTTTGGCTTGTAGTAATTCGTTTTCTTTTTGCAATCTTTCTCGTTCCAGTTTTTCTCTTGGTGAGCCTAGTTTTAAAAAATGTGTTACTTCTTGTGACGAGGCAGTTCCCTGAAGCATACGTTGTTCGACCAAATCAATTGCCAATGCGATTAATTGATTCTCTCTAGCTTCTGGTGTCAATGCCGGTCTGCACTTTTTTACTGGTTCAGAAGAATTGACAATATTACGCTTCACCTTGTCACTCCTTTCGTATAATACTTATGTATTTATTAGTGACTATCCCGATAGTATCGATAACTATCGAGTCACTTTTACCATAGTATTAAGGAAGCCTTATGAAACCAAATGTATCTTTTACCGAAAGGAGAAAAAGAAAGAGCAAACAACTCGTAACATTTAATCTATAAGACCTCTTTAATACTATGGTAATTTAAAACATTTCTCCCAAAATATCCTCCGGAGAATTTTTAAAGACCGCCGCGATATGGGGAGGGGGCGTATATTTTACGACCCCCCCCACTATCTATTTCACAGATTCAAAGTGTGTCATAACAATTAAAAGCTCACAAACACTTTTTCAGATTTAATTGATTTATGTGTTCATAAGCTTTTCTTTTTAATAAAAGAATGGCAACGAAGAGGCAGTCTATTCGTGATACTGTTTGATTCATTTATCATTCTTTAATTAGTATTGATGTAATTCTTTGTTGTATTTATTTGCAAAGCTAATACTTTATATTTGACATAGCAGGAGTATCATCGACTATAGTTATTTCACAATAATCTTAATACCCATAGTATTATGCCGTTGCAACCACCGTTTGTCTTTTTACTTTTTTGTAAATGTTTTGAAAATCGTATTTAATTATTTCATCAATCGCTCTTTCGATTTCTTTATTGTTTTCTTCATCTGACAATTGTTCAGATGTTCGAGCAATTCTTCCCAAATACGAACAGGAATTGTATCCTTTTTCCGAATCAAACAAAAACCATGAAGTAAACTGTTTGAATGGATCGTAAGGATTATCAAATGTGGTTAACATACAATTATCACCCATATCGTAGTTTACTCCTTTCAATTCAGATATTTTGATACTGTTGATGTTGATACTCCTAACGCTTCCGCAATTTCAGCAGTAGTGTATCCAGATGCTTTCATTGCTGAAATACGACTGACTTTACCACTGCTAAGTGATGATGTAGCCCTAGGTGTAGCTCTTTGACGAAGATCGTCTATGTCTACATTATTGATGATTTGGGCTAGCTTATTTTCGCTAATAGCACCCGATTGGATGGCTTCCCATTCTTTATCGGTTACCTTAATGGTCTCCCTCTTAGCGCCTACGGCCGTTCTAGCTTGTGTTAATGCTTGCTGATTTGCTTTTTTTATTTCCCCTTTTGTCATGTCCGGGTTATCCTGCTTTTTACCAGCCACAGTGGCATTTGCCATAACTTGTGCTTGTCTTTCGCGGGGGGCGTTCTTTAAAGCGATATTGAGCTTAGCCGATAGGCTATCCACCTCGTCTTGGTATGCGGTCTTAGCAGATGCCGAATACTCTATCTTACCAGTTGTCACCATTTCTTTTCTTGCTTGATTTGCCAATGCTTTCATTTTATTTGCATAGTCGGCATAAGCTTCTTCTTGGGGGGTACCTGATGATAAAGTACGGGCGTCCTTAGTTTCAGCCATCTTTGTGCTGGCTTGCATACGGACCTTCGTTCTACCAGTCTTCGGGTCTGTGTATTCTTCGTACACTTCCTTATAACTTTGTTCTCCTGTTTTAGGATCTATGATAGGACTTCCTTTACGCTTTAACACGGACGTTTCGGATTTTGAACGGGAAATTAATGTCGCAGCACCTTCATGATAATTTCCGTCTTCATCAATGGTACCTTGATACTTCTTTTTGAGTGCCGAAATACTATTATCTTTTTCGCTCTGCTTATAATCCAGCTTATGTTTCTCGGCGTCAATAACAACCATCGAATGCTTAACTGCTCTAGCAAGTTCATCTGTGGTTGCACCTTTTAAAGTCATATCCGTAATCAGATTTGAAATCTTTCCCATTTCAGTTTGGGTATTTTTCATAACCTTTGCATTATTAGGATTACCATCTGGTATCTTATAAGATTTGGAATCAAATCCTTCTAATTGTTTTAATGCATTTGTCGATGTAACTTTTATTTTTCCACCTGTCGGAATTACCATAACAGTATCACCGTCAAAATCAGCTCCTGATAAACGCTCAGCAACTTTACTGTTTATGCCTATAGCATCCAACGCATTGCCAAGAATTCTTTTTGCTGTGGATTGCTTATTGTTGACGGTTAGTACTGGTATTTCGAATGTTCCTCCATGCGGATATCTGATTAGTGCAACTTGTTCCCCATTTTTATAGTTTGGAGCATATACCTCATTATCTTTCATAGATGTAATAGGTAAAATTACTTGATACTTTTGTCTAGGTAATGCAGCTGCTTGCAAATGTACTGCTGCCGAGTCGCAATCATCAGAAAATGATTTTAATAATGCTTTCTTAACTGTCGGATTTGTCAAAGAACAAATTTCATCAAATTCAGCCTGTTTATCAGCTGTAGCAAGGTTTAACTGTTTTTTAATTAATGTCATACTTTGCTTTGATAAGAACTGTGATGGCAAATGATCACTCCATTCATTCCAATCCCCTTCTTCGGCTCTTTTATTAATTAGTGATAACGATTGTTTTTTACCCGTTACTGAATCAACAAATTTTCCTTTAGGATCATCATAGAAACTCTGTCCGCCATGTTCTTTTATTAATGAACCAAATGGGTTATCTGGATCATCTTTTATTTTTTTTAATACGTCTTTTGTATCTGTGCCTCTTTTTTTATTTGTGTTAAATACAACATCCACACCATTTGGCATGTCATCGGAATATAATGCCATTCCTTTAAGGTAATGTGTTCCATCTACCATAATACGAACCTGTGCATAATGAGAAGCACCTAAGTTTAAATCATCTACACCTCTACGAAGTTCAATTGTGCCGTCTTTTTGTAAGCCGCCATCTTCTGCGTAATTGATCTTTAAACGTTTAGAGTTTAGACTGGTTGGATAAACAAAAGCCGGTTTATACGATTCTCCACCATCATAAGAAATATAATCTACTACAGAATTCACATTGTCAAAATTATAGATTTCTTTATGCTCTGTTCCTGGAGGACAAATAACTTTAATGTTAGTTTGCTTTCCAGGATTTGTAACTTGTGGAACACCACCACCATATACAGGGTATCCTTCCAATTCCAAAATATAAAGAGCTTGATTCAGCTTTTCCTTCGATATACCTAATTCTCTTTCAACACCAGTACCAACATCAATCATTCCTTTTTCTTTGATTTGACGTTTTAGAAAATCAGCAGTAGTCTTTGCCTGATTCATTCTTGTTTCGGAGTCCTCATTTAACAAAGACCTTACGGACGAATCGTTTGCAAATCCCATTTTATCTGCAATTTCATTTAAACTCAATTTTTCTTTGTCTCTCAATCGTCTCGCCGTTGCAACATCAAGAGTTCTACGTTCGTCTTTGGCTAATGATTTTTGAGTTCTGAATTGCGTAGTAGTTAATCCCATTGCTTTCGCAATCTCAGTATCGTTCATTCCTTTACTTTTTAATTCTTCTATTCGGCTAAGAAAATCTCCACTATGCTGATAGGGGTCATCACCAGACCCCCAAGGATAACGACCAGAACGTTTGGGCATCCCATAATGCATTAATACTTCATCCAAAATATTTTTGATACTCATGGTTTAGCCCTCCTGCTCTTTCATTTTATTAATTACTTTGTCAAATCGAACGATTTTATCCATAACAGGCACAATATCTTCTACCGTTGGATTAAAATATAAAACTTCATCATTTTGATAAATTCTTAATTCTACATCAATCTCAACCGGTTTAATTTTATACTCTAAACAAAATAATGCTGTATAGATAAGCAGTTGTTCCATATGAGCTGGTACCGTGCCCGTCTTTAAATCATGAATACGCAACAAAATTTTTTCGTAACCGGATTCTCTTTTAAAAGAAATAGTGTCTGCTGTCCCAAAACAATTTTCAGAATAGAACAACATAACTTCTGGCTGCATACGATACCCAATTGCATCGTTTACGTAGTTGTTTAATGTCTTTTTCGATTTTGGCAATTTTTGTCCGAGGCTAATCAATCTTTCAGCTAAATCATGAAATTCAGTTCCTTTTAATGTTGCCAGACGATTAGCATAGGTCGTTGTTAATTTATTTTCATCATAGTTAATCCAATGATAATTTGATGCACCTAAAAAAGCATGCAATCCTTCAAAGTTTGAATGCTTGTTGAAGTTCATTTAAGACTTCCTCCTTATTTTCCGGATATATAAAACTGGAGAATGACATTTCATTCATCAGCTTCACATAGTACGGTTGATTAGGCTGCTTGCTTGCGCTTGCACTTTTTTTGCATTCTAAGGTGGCCCATTTGTTTTTATAAAGAATTAACAAATCTGGAATACCTTGAATATAACTTGAATCAAGTTTGGTTACGATACATCCAACGAATCTCTTTTTCAATTCTGTAATTAATCCCGATTGAAAATCACGTTCGAGCTTTGTTCCTTTAGCCATTCAATTAGACCTCCTTACAATTTTTGAGCAAACGAAAAGAGAAAGTAAACGTAGTTCACGTTTTAGCCTTCTCTCTTCATAAAAGGGCATGTTTTTTTCGCGAAGCAAAAACAATTGTAAAATTATTGTAAAATGCTCATGGCATTAGATATAGCTTTTGCAAATGCTTTGTTTCTTTCCAGCTCTTTACCGATACGATTAAATACCATTTCAATAGGAACACTTTCCAACATCACCATGACTTGTTCCTGTCCCATACTACGTACTGTGTTTTGCAGTTTTTCTTTTTCGATACTGCTAACGATATTTAGATGCCCGCTCGGTTTTGGATTTGCTTCTTCATGCGGCATTACATTGTCCTCTAAGTTTTGCGTCTGCTCTTCATACTGCTCAACGGGTTTCATAATATCATCCATTGCCTTTTCTTTTATTTTTGATACTGTGTCTTTCTTTAAAAATTCAGGAACTGCTAGGTTATTACTTTTCATGTTTATTGTTTTCCTTTCATAATAAGAATATAAAACAGTTGCTACGGTAATAAGATTTATACCGATAATTATTTTTTGTTCTGTGGTGAAATCAATTTTCATTTTGTCGCCATCTCTCCGAACTGTATTAGTTCTGCTGTACTGCTTTGTAATACTTTTGCCATGTTAACAATATTATCTGCTCGTGGCGTCCGTTCGCACGAAATATACCGGCTAATGGTTACCTCTGATATCTGTGTGAGTTTAGCAAGCTCTCTTTGATTAATTCCCAAATGATTCATTTTCTTTAAAATTCTTTTTGAAAATTCTCGACGCCATTCTTTTTTCAGTCATATATGAATATCCTCCCTTCTATTTGGAAATTTATAGCTACTGGACAAATGCCCACTTTTATTTGTCACTTTATATATATCTTTAATCTTTTTATCACAATTAAATAGAGAAAATAAGTGGGCAAGTGGGCAAAAAGTCCGCAAACCCGCATAAACACTGGGTTTTTTGTGGACACTTTCCATTTGGAAAGCGGGCAAAGTGGGCAGAAAATGGCCAAAAATGCTTTCCATTTGGAAAGTTTGCAAAATAAAAGTGCTTGTAACCCACTTTCCGTTTGGAAAACTTAACAAAAATGGCCCAAATTCATCTCTTTTACAAGACAAAAATGGGCCTTTATTTCACTTATTTATACTCAATTTACAACTTATTTTACTGCCATCCGGTACCTTTTCTATACAAATATACATGGTCTGACAGTCGTTCTTCAGCGTCTACTTCCGTCCGATTGACCTCTTTTACCATATCATTCATAAGCTCAATCGTCTGTACGCTCTCCGTTACTGGTAGCAAAAGTACCTCGTGAGTACTCGAAGGAATCACCACCAAATCTGCATTCATACGCTCCGCAAACGATTCTAATACATCCGTATCCAATATTCTCGAAGCTCCGTACATACGCGAGTGATTTGTCATCACATACAAAGGCGGTACCCCCATATCATCGAAACCAGAAAAACCAAGCTCATTCAAGATATCTACCATGTTTGTAACGACAGTTTCTTCCTTATTAAATAGCATGATTGCCTGTTGATAAGCGTCCTCAAATGATACACCCCAAACCTCCAGCAATTGATTTGTTACTTTTATGTAAGCATTTGTTTCATCATTCGTAGGCAATATTACATAAATAATCACGGCAAGATCAAGAAAACTCTCGTATGGTATCTGTGATAATAACTCTCTATTTTCTGCCTGGTTTATGATTCGTAGACTTAAATACTCCTTCATAAAATCATATTGTAGCATCTGATCACTGATACTATGAACGTGCTCGTCTGTATATTCTCGATAAATTCTGACGACTTCCAACGCAATGGAGTCTGTGGATAGACCATCGGCAATCATCGAGTCCAAATAAATTATAGGTGCTATATTACTATGCTCTGCCGATAATACAATCGCGTTGAGCTTAACACCATTCAATTTATCTACTTCTTGCGCCTGCGCTGTAACATTTTCTACCAAATACTGTACCTTTTTAACTATATCATTTATTAAGTTAGTCATATACTTTTCTCCTTTCGTTTGCTCAAACTATTGGATTGCTTAGACTAATAATGAATTAGCACAATGGAATCACCCCCTATCATAGTCGCAAAATATCATCTCCATACTCTGCCAGTTATTTTATCCTTTAAGACAATACGTCCTTCTACTTCGAAACCTGCATTTTCTGTAATATAAAAGAGAGTTTCTAACAACTCGTGGAATCTATCATTTTCTTCCATCGATGCGTTATCAACTCTCTTAATTGCTTTAAATGCAGTAGGGTCTGGGTATCCCTCCCCGTTTAGATATAAATTATTGTTTTTGCTGCCCAACCGGGTACACCTCCTATTTTTGTGTTTCTTGTTCCGATTTATGAAACTTATCAAAAGACTTGCAAGTAGCACAATGTTCTAAGCATTTGCATATACGGCTGATAATGCTATATATACATAAATAAATTAACATTACTAATACACACATTTGTAAAAAGTTCATTTGTAACCTCCTATTTTTCTTTTACGTAATACTCTGGTATATACGAATTTTTCCTTACCGCAATGGCAATACATTCGCAACATGGTTCTTTTTCTTCTGCTACTTTAGCGTGCTTACACGAAGAACAATACTGTTCAAAACGTACAAATTTATCATGATTTTCCATCTAACGCCTCCATAATTTCTTTTAACGAAACCCCTTTTATTTTTTCATACATCTCTTCGGCTTCTTTACCGTTTACAGCTCTGATCACTTCAATTTCGTTATTAACCCGTTTTCCAACAACCATAGACGTTGCGTCAGCTCCTTTTGAATAATCAAATCCAACTAGGAACACTTCATTAAATCCGTTCATTTATTTCTCCTTTTGATAAAAAGAAAAGAGCCTAAGTTTCCTTAAGCCCCTTACTTTTATTTATGTTTGGTCATATCTAATGCTTTAATTACTATTTTTAAAATATCTTTTTCTGAAAGTTTTTCTACATCTTTTTCTTGTATTCTACAACAAAATTGATTGTAGTGTTTTCCTTTGTAATTAAAATTTTCTAAAGTAATCCGCATAATTTTACACCTCTCTTTCATTAAAGAGCTTGTTTATTACGCGAATATTTATCAAGTTTTTCATAAACTCTCAATTCCAGACCAGCATTGTCAGCTAAACTAGCCGCCGAAAACTCCAGAATCTTATCCGGGTATTTAACTCTCATCTGTTCTCTGTATTTACCACTATCAGCTAAGATTCCTTGCCAGTTTTCTTGGGTATTTTCTAGTTTAAGAGTTTCTAAATGATTTAATTTATACATCGTGCTTCTCACATTCTTTTTCATCATCCGTGAGTGGAATATCACTGTGTACGCATCTCTCACCTGTAACAACATTGGTGCTCCAGTATGCGTTGGTCCTGGTTAAAAGTTCTTCTATAGTTTCTTCCTCAACTGGGGGATTTCTTAACTCTTCAATATTAAATTGTTGCTGATTAGAATATAAACTTTCGTTCGGAGTATTAAATTCAGCAACTTTCTTACCATCTGCAAATAGCTCCACCGTTTTGGTAGTATCGCCAGTAATCAATTCAGAATATGGTAAAGTCTTAATCCAATCACAGAAACCATGATAAGGATACATATAATGGACGTCATCGCCTTGTCGAATCACTAAATCCGGTTCGTGTTCACTCCACTCATCCAACTTATGATTTTTTCTCATTGGATAGATGCCAGCCAGGACTTCATAATTCAGCATAATTGTTCGCTTCTGGTTATAACTGCTAGGTAATAACTGAATCATCTGCCACCACAAATCTTTTTTACAGGTTATCTCTTTGATAAATGCTGCTTTATCTTTATCGGACATGCTATCATACCTTAAATACCAATCTCTATACTCATTTAGAGCTTCAATAACACCATCCAAATCGAGACGGCTCGGCGTTATCAAATGCTCATGTGAAAAATCACCCCGTTCAAACTCTTTCGCAGCAATCTTATGCATGGTGCTACAGCTATTAGCCACAGTCCCTACTTTGTATGTATCAAACTCTTTCCACCAATATAAAGGAGCTGTGATATCTACATAGACAACAATCATTCTACGGTATTTTGCATGAACCGGACCACCTGCCGCAAGACGTTTCATAAGGTCAATATCATTAGGCCCAATGACATATAATTGTTCTTCTCCTTCTGAACAAGCATAACCATTGCGACATTTAATAGAATAATTACACTCACCGCACGTTTTATGAGAACCTGGAACCTCTTCACATCCTTCTTCGCTATCGCTTTTATCCCAACTATTTTTAGGATTTCTCATTCCTCTAATTGCCGAGTCCCAGCCTACTACTCTTGTGTTTTCAAATTTAATCATTTAATTTCTCCTTTACTTAATGTTTTGATACATCTCTACGAACAACTGTGTTTCTTTCTTGTATTCTTCATTGGAAAGTCTTACGATTTTATCAATTGGATACTCCTTATCAAGCATTAACCAATTATAAAACCATAACTGCATGTAATCTAATTTTGGAATAATAGGATTTTCGTCTGGTAATACCCCTGCTCTAATCAGTCTAGTGTTGATGTCTTGCACATTTTGTCTAAACCAATTTTTATATTGTGCGCAAGGGTGAATATCTAATGGTACTTCCTTTACAGAATACCCATTTAATAATTGCTTAACAATATGTATAAAAGATGTACCGGTCCTCCTACTTATCCAAATTTCAGATGGTATAGCAGCTTTATCAAGAAGATAATCTTTTTGCCAATCATATAATTTGAAACCAAATTCGGCTTCTATTTGTGAAATTACGTATTCGTTAATCAATTGATTTTCCTCCATCATTTTGTCAATTCACCATTTGTAAACAATTCAGAATATTCCTTAGTAACAAAGACTTTTAACTTCTCAGTCAAGTTTTTATTTTCAGAGGTCAAGTCAGTAATCGTTTTATTTAGTGATGCATTGGTATTAGTTAGCGAGGTTACTTGATTTGTTAACTTATTAATTCTTTCAACATTCTGATATACTTTAAATTCCTCCGGATGTTCCATGACATATTTTGCAAATTCGTTACAGTTCCTAATACCAAAATATAAACAAATACCAGTTGTAGCAACTGCTCCACTTATTATTGCTATCTTTAAAATATTATTTTTCATAAGAATCTCCTATCTGAAATTGTTTATTAAAAACACACCGGTTTCTAATTTGTTGTTAATGGTTATTTGACCATGACCAAAAAGACATCTACTAAAACATTTGGCAGTCTGAGAATTACAAATAATGCAGTTCACTCTCGGATATCTTTTTAGTATCTTCTCAAGTTCTTCGGTCGTAGAACTCGTAGTGAGCTGGTATTTATTTTCATGAGTAATATCTTTGTTAATCATCTTCTACACACCTCCTATTTATCAACCAAATGTTTGTATTTTTCGTAAATTAACTGAAGGATGATTTGTTCCTGAATGTGATTATCATGTTCCAATACCGCACATTTTGCCTCACATTGATGGTTCGATAAAATACATTCTTTATTAAATTTAAGTTCACGTTTCAATTTAGAAATAAATCGTTCTACAGTTTCTTTAGATATATGCATATCTAAATTATTATTCTCCACAATTACTTCCAAAAGATCGTCTAATTCTTCCAACAATGTTAATTCCCTAGTTTTCATTTTCAGATACCTCCATTTTAATTTCGATATTATCCGGAACTACGACGGCTTCAAAACCTGGTGGCAGCACCACAACACCAGTCTCTACTTGCCTACGTATATTCTCATGAAATTTTGAAAGTTTATCTGGGCGCATCATCCGCTGGCATTTAATTACTAAAATTTCACTCACGACTCTCCTCTCCTATCTCCATCTGGTGGTAATGGCATCCAGTGAGTTACTTTAACAGCCAATGCTTCTTCTGCATCACCAAACTCATAATCTTCAAAGTGCCATTTTCCATTTCTTAATTCAGCTATATGTGGAACTCCATATGAACCACTTCCATCCACACCAAATCTAGCTTGAACCAGCACCCAATCAAATATCGGTTTTGGCGGTAACCAATCTTCTACCGAAATCCAATTGTTTGGTTGTTCTAAAAACTGACTCCAGGCTTTATCGTCAATGTACTTCGTGGCAAATATTTTTCTGCTATCAGAACCACCAGCCCATTCAATGCTCTCCGGCAGATTTTCGTTCACAGCGTCAAAGGTGAGTCCTTTTTCTGCACACCAATCTACTGCATTCTGTAATAACTCTCCACAACGACATGTCCATAAGATTAATTTGCAACCAGCTTGTTTAGCCCCTTGTAAATATAGAATTAATATACCATTCTCTTTTCCAATCTCAGGCCATTTGTTTTCACATAAAGTACCATCAAAATCAACTGCAATTATCTTATTCATTCGACACCTCCATTCCAACTACATCATCAACAGGAACTACTAATACTGGAGATTGTCCTTTCGCTTCTAATATCAATTCTCTATTTTTTAAGGCTTCATAATTTTCAACACTTATCCAAATCTTATTCATAATTTTTCTCCTTTTCAAATATCGTTTGTTAGAGCAATTAACCAAGTATACAGTTTCCATTTAAACCCATCCTGCCGAAATATGTGCTTGTTTGCTAAGTTACGAAAGAAGATGTTAAGTTCACGTTTTATCATTAATATTTTCCTCTAATTTATCTTTAATCTGCTCTAAAATATCATCAACGGTTTTTCTTGTGTAATCACTTAATTTCATATAAGTTTTGTGCTTGTCATACCAGTCAAAAATTTCCATTAATTTTCCATCTTTCCAACTGAATGCCCACCAGTCGCAAATCATTTCAAGAATATACTCGTATGGCATATCCAGAGGAATAATTCCCTCAGTTGGTTCATCATTAATCAAAACCCAATGTTGCCAATGATGCGGATTATTGTGTATGTGTAATAACCAAGCCTCATAATATGCTTGCTTTGCAGCATAAGATTTATTATTACCATAGAACCATGCATCATAAGCATCATATTCATTTGGAGCATCTTTAGAATAATCATGTGCAAATTCCATCTGGTGTCGTATGTGAGCATCGTTTGGAACGTCTTCTAATAACTGTGGAAGATTCTCCTCAATCCACAAATATCCTTTTAATACGTTTGCTTTGTGTTGCCTCAAATATAAATCGTACTCTATACTCATTTTCTGTCCTCCTTAGAATTTATCCATATAAACATTCCTAATAATAGAAGTAAGCTATACACATTCAAATCAAAAAAGTGCCAAAACCCAATAAAAAATAAAATCATGCCAAATAAATCCATTATTTTTTCTTTTCCTCCTGCTTCTTAGCAAATTCTTCATATTTGGTTTTCTTTACTGTAATCATCATGAACGTAGCGATAACAGCTATAAAATTCATCAATGGAATAAAATATATCCAATGATTAATTATCCTTTTAAATAGACTGTTCTTTTTCTCTGCTTTCCAACCGTTGTCTTCAATTCCCTGCTTACATAGGATGCAAAATCCATCACATGTCAAAAGACATAAAATTGATATTGCAATATGTAATTTTAAAAGCCACATTATTTATTTCCTCCTATAACATCTATTCCTGTTTCGTCAATACACATCTGGTTAATATCTAAACCACGGTTTACGCAATCCATCCAAATTTCTTGAGATTCTACAAATATAGAATTGATTGCGTCTGCTTTGTCGTTTTCCGGCATATCAAGAAGCCTATATAAAGCAATAGCCAAAGCTGCATAGATTTGAGGTGTATCCTTATCCGCTGCTTCGGCTACATGTGAACTTCTATTTCGTTCTGCCACAGCCAATATGCTGTTTATTAATGCATTATTCTTTGCCATATTCTCTCCTACTCATAGCAGCACCCATTAACATCTAACGTAAACGTGTCATTTTTAGCATCAGTATTAAGAAGTACCTCTCTGTAATCATATGTAGTTTGATTATCATTTAATTCCAATGCATTGCAAACTGTTATCCATAATTTTTCAATATCTGCTATTGTTTTGAGATTATAGATAATTCCGTCACTAAACAAATTTTTATCAAAGGGTATCAGACACTCATCATCTATATTGTATCTAATTTGTACTTTATACATATTATTTTTCCTCCTGCTTTGTGGTTGATAACTTTGTGATAATATCTTTTGCTTCCGGTCCTTCAAAAGCATTCACCACATTAACTTCTTTTCCTTTTTCTTGGATTCCTACGAGAACAATATATTTGTCTTTCCCGTTCGTAAAATCCCAACTAACTAAATAACATCCTTTTGAATCCATTTCTTTTTCTTCTTTTCAATTTTCATAAAAGAAAAGAGCCCTTGTTAGGACTCCGCTCTTTTTAGTGCATTCTGTGCTAATTGAATACCAATACTATGATCTATAAACCTTTTGTACATTTTCTTCATTAATTCCTTAGCGGTATCTGCACATTTTAATTCCATAATACGTTCGTGTTCCAAAATAGTCATAATATCTTTCATTTTCATATCAGACATATAAGTACCTCTCTTTCATAATAGAAAGAGTTAATTACGCGAATTAATCCATTTTGTTTCGTTAAATTTCTTTTTACTTGCCAACGCTCTACTGATTGCCAGATCTATACCAGACCTACTTTTTAAATGATAATAATATAAATCTGTATAAGGCGTATTTAAGCGGTCTATGCGACCCGCAGACTGTGTCACAACCTTATATGAGTAATTCTGAGAGTAGAATATAATCGTATCCGTTTTAATACAATTCCATCCCTCGGCACCTGCATTGTACTGCACCAAATATACCCATTTATCACTTTCCGGAATTGGTTGATGTTTCCGACCGTTCCATTCAGCTATTTCTGTACTATCCATATAAGCTAAGCCGAGTAATATATCCAGTTCGTAATTAAAATTGTAAAATATAATTGTTTTTGGATGCTTTTCCATAATTTCGAGCACAGCAGTTTGTCTGGATTCATCTTCGTTTACAACTCTTCGTAATGAATAGCAAAGTTCGCTGGCGTTATCGATTGGCTTGTCTTCCCAAATATTCCATCGATTTCGCATCAGGTCTTTGTACTTTTCAATGCTATAGGAAACGAATATATTCTCGTGATGTGATACTGTTTGCCTTTTAAATTCCATATTAACTAAAATAGAATCTCGCAGGCGAATCAATCTCTTTGTGTTGACATACTTATCAATCTTCGGGAACTTACAAAATCTTGCGTAGACCACATGCTCGTCCTCGAATTCTTTCTTTGTTCGATAAAATCCATTTGCAAGAAACACGGGAATATAATCCTGCCAGGTGTCTCCCGGTGTCGCAGACAATAATATCCAATTATTTACTTTGGTTATTTTCCGAAATGCTTTTACCCATGCTCCAGAACCAACAACCCTTTGCTCATCAAATATAAAAAAGGCATTTTCAACGCTAACATATTTACATATGTTATTCCAAGAGTCCACTATCACTTTGTTTGTATATAGATTAATCTCTGGATTGGTAGAAAGCAGGAAAGGCGAAAGCTCGCCCTCCCATTCTTTCGTGTCTCTTTTTCGTGCCGTTGTGATAATATATAAATCTTTCGGCGGGTCACCCATCGGAATATAATCTTCTCCGCATAAGCTACTGGTATCACCGTCTTGTTGTAGGTAGTAATAAGATATGGCGGTAATAGATTTTCCAGACCCAACGCCACCGCATAATATACATCCATTTTTCATTCGGTTGATAGCGTCGATCTGATAATCGTACAAAGTAATAGCCATATTAACATCCTCCCATGCTTTGTAACCCCTCTACAATCTCCGTAGCCATTTCATTCGTAACACCTTGAATTGTTAAAAGAAAATCATACATTTCATCGGAGGTTATGGTGACGGATTCCAATTCAACTTCATCCGAAGTAAATTCTTTGAATTTCAGTTTACTTTCCAAATATAATAAAATTTTCTTGATCATGTCCGCCTCCTAGTTAAATGGTAACGATTCTCTGTCCTCTGTTCTGTTTCCACGATTGCGATAAGATGCTGCGTATGGATCGTCTTCAATATCCTGCTCTACATATAAAGTTTTTACATAGAGAGACCATCTGTCGTTCTTTCTGCTATAATATGGGTTTAATACAGCTTTAACGTTTGTAATATAAATCTTATCGAGCGTATCAATAGACTCCTCATCTAAGAGACGAGGTTCCGCATCGCCAACAACCAAATATATTTTTGGAGGCCATTCAGACTCGTAGTTAACCTTAATAGAGATAAAGTATACTGGGATGAAATCTTCCTCAGCACCTTCTTTTGGTTTTGTTACTTTTACATTAAAACCCGCAGCAGCTAATTCGTTAGCCTGTTCTTCTGTTGGAATAATAATATTTGCCTTGCGTTCCTCCGAACCATAAGAATCTCTTTCCGGATCACCCGAGAAGTTTGTCTTAAATATAAATCTGGTATCCTCCATAAATACGTTTGCTTTCTTTTCCATTTCTGACATAGTTGTTAATCTCCTTTTCTTTTTTTTATGTTTTATTTAAAAGAGTCCCGCCTACTTGAACGGGACCTCTTCTGGATAAACTGGGTAACTCATTTCTTCACCCGGAACAAATTCCGGTCCAACATAAGGATCGTCGGATACAAACCATTCGAAATCTCCATACAGTGAAATATCTTGAATAGCTTTTGTTACTAAATCGTCGTAATATTGTCTATCTATGGTATCCTCTTTACCGAGTTCTTTTACCATTTCAGATTCTAACCAACGATAACCTGTAGAGCTTGGTGCCGCATAGTATTTGTTGTTAAACATACGAAATAACCCACCACCACCTACTTTTACAGGACAGAATTGTCCTACACGTCCCACATAATGATAGCTGTGACCAGACGCAATATTAGCAAGCAGTTCTACTCTTTGTTGCAGCATTTCTATTGGTATTGGCGCATCTCCTAGTTTCTTAATTGCTTTGTCGAGCTTCTCCATTTCTTTTTCGTACATGGTGACATCATTCATACCTTCATTCATGTCCAAATATAAATCGCCCTGTTTCACAGCAAAGGTTTCACACATATCATCAAATACGATTTCCTCTTTACTAAAGAGCTTTTTATAAACGCAAGGTACTGCAAACTGTTCCCCAGTAGCTGACCATTTACCATCTTGGTATTTTGCAATATAAGTTGCTTTATTTACCAAGCACATTCTGTCATAAGTAGCCTCATGCTCGAATGTATATCCATATTTCTTACCAAATTCCATTACAAACTCAATAATCTCTGGTGTAGCATCCGGTATCTTGATAGAATCTGTCTTGATGTGAGCAACTACAAATCCTCTGTCCTGCACTTCATGTTTTAAATCAATCATGAAGAGTGCGCCACGTTTTGCGACAATATTGTCAACATTTCTTCTGTCTCGGAATGCATTGTCAAACTTAGCGGATGTTAAGCCATATACTGAATTAATAGCTGTTTTAAGGGCATTTGCCAAATCCTTAGACGTCATCTCCCCATCAATTACTTTTTGAATATATGGTGTTAGAATACCATCCAGCATATTGTTTACTACATCCCATGCCTCATGCTTGATACTTACTCGTCCGTCAACAATTTCTTTAAAACGTTTTGTAAACGTAGCACCAAACAAACATTCTGCAATTACACTATGCGGATGCATAGAAGCAATATCAAGCAATGCTATGTTTCCATACATACCCGGTTCGGAATATACATATCCACCTTCTCCGACTGTTTCACCACGATATGTGGACACCCCATTCTCAAATGTATAGCCTGGAAAATAAGGTAATAGGCTTCCAGCATCACCGTGTGTCTGCGACATCATTTCTGGTGCCGCATCAGATAGAAATTCATAAGTTTCCTCATCAATGTCATGGATAGGCTCTGCCAGATTTCTGTAATGAAATTGATCGTGCGGTTTACGATTATTACCAAATATAAATCTTGTAGTAAGTGTGTTGGTCGTATCGTTTACGGAACCATGCGCCATGTCTGCCAGGATCTGTCTTGCCGTCCAATCTGAGGATAAATAATTAAAGGCTGCTTCAGTAGCAATAACATCGTTATCGCAATACTCAGCAACCTTCGTCCATAATTCTTCTGCTACAGGTTCATCCCAAGGTAAACCAAGTTCTTGATGATGAATCCCCATTTCAATTTCTAATTTCTTTAAACTCTTTTTATTTCCCGCAGAAGCAAAATCGTAAACATCTGTATAGCTAATGTTATACGCTTCCGAAAAGAAACAATTTCCAGCACCAGTAATTATTTTTTGAGATAAATGATAAATCTGCTCATTTGTATATCCCATTAGTCTCGCGTATAAAATATGATTGTCATATCTTCTACAATTGAAACCAACCAGTTTAAAACGAATTAGATTCTCTATTTCATCTGGAGATGGATTAATCATTCTTACAACTGGTTTTCCATCACCCTCAATTTTCCAATTAACGAGAAGTAAATTAGGGAAAACCTCAATATCATAAAATACAATTTTTTCGTTATCTATTTTTGTACTTCCTTCGGATGGCTCCGCGGATTTGAACTGCATTTTATTTACTAACTTAATGCAATAATCGGATTGATTTGTACTGCTGGCTGCAAAAGCAAAAACAGCATTACGCATGTCCATTACATCATAAGCCAAATCACTTTTATAAGACTCCTCTAATATCTTGTAGATAAAGTCGATGTTTGGCTTTGTTCCAGAGTGAACTTCTTTATTAAGGGCTTTTTTAATGCTTGTTCGTAAGCCCTTTTCACTCCGAACACCTTCAAAATTTACCATTTTTTCTCCTTTCAGTGGTAAACCTGAACTTATCTTTGCAATAGGTAAATCATTACATTTGTTCAGTTTTCGTCTGAGTGAACTTTTCCCAGTAAATACCTTTACTTCAATATGCTCCTCAAATATACGGCTGAGTTTACTCACATCACCATTGTAAATATAATGAAGATGAATACCGCATCCGCTTTTACTTAATTCTGCATAGGTAGCAGGCCATTTACTTGCTGCTTCCAAGTTCTTCTCAAAGTTCTTTTTACCATGTTCATCCGGAATATCAAAATCAATAACAATGTGATTCTCCGGAACTTTTACATAATGAATTTTAGTGGTGTCTAATTCATTTAATTTTGTTTTCACAGAATCCCATTTTTGAGTAGGAATTTCATCAGCTGTAGCATATTGTGCATAGCAATCAGCACATACCTGATCAAATATGGATTTCTGTACTTTGAATTGTATTAATGCTTCTTTTTCTATCTTTGTTTCTTTTTGAACACTCTGATTTTCAAATTTTTCTGTTCGAAAACCAGTATAATAACTCCGTATTCTTGTCCCATCCTCGCTCGAAAAACGATCTTTATATTCGTGAAAATAGTTTCGAAGCTCTTCTTTAAATATTCTCTGCGAAAATGGGAAAGTTACTTTAGCCTCATCACAGTATGTTTTATACATTTCCCATGCTGCTTTAAGGGTGGTTCCATCCTCTTTTTTAAATACATAATAGGAATCTAAAATAAAGTTATAAAAATCATTAGAAGCTCCCATCATAGACAATGGAATATAATCATCATATTCCCCTGGATTACTTAAATATACTTCCTGGCAATGATGAGCAATAGCGCCCAGTTCGAAGGTGACTTGTTTTGTAACACTTTTATAATCTTTTACACTCAATTTATTACCGGACGGCGTTACATCAATCAAACGTCTTAACAGACCAGATTTTGCATCTGTAATTTTTACCGGTTTATTCGTGCCCATGAAAAGAAAACATTTAAACCGATTCGAATATGTAGATTTAAACTTCTCATTGACAGTCATTAATTCATGAGAAACCAGACTGTTTAATCGTGTATTGTCTTCTATTCGCGATAGGTCACCATCATGTTGAATAGCAACTAAGGGGTTAGTTTTGAATGCTTCCAGCGCAAAAGAGTTGCTAGAAGAACCAAGAGCTTTCGCATCAAATACGGAGTAATACCCATCAAACAACATCTGGATAATATTTAAGACGGTTGATTTACCAGTCCCTGCGGCTCCGTATAATACCAGAAATTTTTGGAGTTTTTTACTATCTCCATTTACAATAGAACCAATAGACCATTCTATTTTTTTTCGCTCCTCATCTGAATATAATGTAGAGATGAGTTTGTTATAAGCGGTCAAATCTCCCTCCTCCAAAGCATAAGGTAATCTTTTACTTGCATAATCCTTCTTATTTGTCTCGGAATTTGCAAATATAAGCTTTTCGTCGAGCATGTGAAAGGAATCCCGCATCTGTTTCTGACAATATTTATGCCAAGAGTCAATCATACCTGTTTCAGCATCCCACAAATGAAGGACTTTGATGTTACTATCAAATCTTTGGCGGTTCTCCTCCGCAAATCTATCAAGTTCATGGTCAATCACCTGTATTGCATCTTGTTCATCTGTAGACCATAATCCTCGTTCATCAATCCAGATTGCATAGAAATCGCCGCCTCGAATCATAAGATCGGAGCTCTTCTTGATAATAAACTTCGGATAGATTTCTATTACACCACGTTTCGTAGAACGTGTTGAAATCGTTAAGAAGTCACTCATGATTTTATTATTCCCCTTTCATGTTTTTAAGCTCCTCTACTTCACTGGTAAGTGCTTTGATTTTACTATCTCTTTCGTCGTCCCTAATCTCATCAGCTATAAATTTTACACAGCAGACAAGCATAAAATAGGTTGTTAGACGATTCTTTTTTTTCTGATTCTGAACTGTTTTATTTAGCTTACTGATAGAAATTTCAGAGCAATGTAAACCTCTGAAAATATATGCAACTGCTTCTTCCATATTATTTCACCTTATCTTTCTTTAGAAAACATTCCATAGTTTCAAAACGCCAATCCTTCTTTGAATTGTACGTAAATATAAACTCCTGTCCATTTGTTTGTCTTACACGAATGCTATTTTTTCCATTTGGAAACATTGTTTCTGTATGCTCCGAATATTGTGGAAAATATAGCTTAAACCACTCATATATCTCTTTATGCATCATAATCCGATCACCTCATCTAAGTACCACATCATCTGATACCATATTTCCGCAGTTCGCATATCTCTCATACTATTTTGGACGGTAAACAATCCACCCGAACCATCGCGATTGTAATCTCTTTTCATAAAATGAGTTATTACATGATCAATATGTGTTTCGTTGAAGTTAGAGTCCGTCATAGAATATAATCCAAGACTTCTAATCATATTCCAGAACCATTGTCCAGTACGATTCCCTTCTTCTGGATTGTCCATAATATGTTCTTCACAGCGAATAGACAAAGCAATCATCATTTCCAAAATACTACACGGTTTATTATCAAGACATTCTGCTATCACAGCACCTGGATAGTTTTGCTCATATCCAAATCGATATCGTAAATCAGTACCATCATCATAACGATTGCTGTCTAAACTCAGTTCAAAGTCAAAATCACGATGATACAAATATTCCAATAATTTGTAATGAGAGATATTCATAGAATACCCCTCACCGCAAATTAATCCGCACATCCAATTGAAATACTTGTTAATAATATATTCTCTCGTCATTATTCCTCCGCAAGATGAGGTCTTGATTTAATGACGTCAGAATGATTTCGATTATCCAATAGAATTTCATAATCGGCTTTTCTGGATGGATTCCTTACAAAAACAGAATCGTCTTCGTATTCACCGAAATGTTTCGCGAAATCTTTTCCAACAACATTTTCCACATCTTCAATAATCTCGTCTTCATCATCAGCAAGGATTTCATCTGCATAATAGGTAAGACTCAGTTGATCATATTCTTCTTCCTCACCATATTCTTCTGGTGTAATAATATAAGGTGCGTCTTCCATAATCTCATCGGCCTCCTTTTTTACAGTTTTTTCATCCAAATCCGAATAATTTACATATCCCTCTTTGCGAAGTTTCTGTACATATTCGGTGATATTTGGTTTTTCTTTTGCTTCGTTAGCAATCACCTGACGATGTGCATCATCAAATATGTCTATTAATTCGCTTTGCTTTTTTGAAAAAGTTTCTTTTACAGAATCGATTTCCTCTTGTGTTAATCGTCTGTACTGCTCTTTTAAACATTGCCATGTTACCACAGAGCCCGTAGCAGCTCCAAGTGCAAACATTACAAAATATAATGATTTATTCATTCTGATTCCTCCTGTTTTAATGTCATAGTTGTAAATGCCAGTCCTCCAAATAGAAGTGATATACTTAATAAGATACCCCCGGCAATATGTCTCTTACTTTTTGTGTTTAGCGAATAATCAAGCATATTTAAAATAGCTTCTAAATTTTCCATAGGTTATCTCCTTTCGCCAGTTAACACAGCTAATCCCTGCACAAAAAATATCCCAGCAAGAGCCGCTAATAAATATGATGCTACAAATGAATTACCACTCATAATGAATCTCCTTTCAAAATTTAGAGAAATAATGACCGCCCTCAATAAATAAAGGTACGCCATATTGACTATAGTTACCGGCAGTAAAGAACACCACCTCATTATTTTTTTTTTCTTGAAGCTCCTCAATTACCAATTGACGTACTTCTTCTGTCACTGCTACCCGATTAATTCGTCCATCTAAAATACATGAAAACTGATTATGCTGATAAATCACCTCGTAACAAGTGTCTGGAAATTCTTCTGAATCGACACGATTTAATATAGTGTCAATAACCAGTCGTTTTCCATCTTCGCTCTCCCCCTCAGCTTCTGCCATCGTTACCAATGCAATTAGCTGAATATCTTCTTCCGATATCAAGGGTTCACTTTTTTCTAAAGTTATAGTATTGATTTCAGATATATGCTGATTAGATGAAACAACCGGACATTCGTACACTTTTACAGTTTCTGTAATGATTGTTTCTTGCTTCGCATTCATATTAAATATAGATAAATATAATAAAAATACGAACACGATTGTTTGATGTATCATTAAAGTCCCTCCGTATTTGTAAATGAATTTACCCCTGGTCATTTTGTTAACCAAGGGTAATCATAGATATCTCTATACCAGTTTCCAGACCCAATAGAGTCCAACCCAGTCATTCACATATTTTTCCAAACATTACCATCACAATTGAAATCAAGTAATATAGTTGGCTCATATCCATTCACAAAATCCCGAACTGTTTCTCTGTTAACATCGTAAATACCAAAATCAACGAAATTGTCAACATTTTCATTATTAGGATCATAAACCCAGCCTACCACTTGTCCCGCTTTTGTTTCTGGAATTCCAAGTCTTCTGTATACTTCATTTAAGAATAAACGACCTGTTGCTTTCAATCTGTCGTTCGCGTAGTTCTGTTCTGATTTTAAAAACATCAAGTTATACTCTGGGTTTTCTTCATAATATGCACTATTATGATCAAAATATCTTGCATAATCACTTGGTTCGCCAGCTACTTGAATCGTTTTTTTAACTTTCTTTTCTTTACCATTTTCATCAACAACGGTTTCTACAACTTCTTTGTTAACGATGTTACATTTCAATTCGTGATCGACATCTTTTCCAAAACGATCAACAACACGACTTCTGTATTCTTTAAAGCTGGTGTCGATGGTTGCGTAAGCTGCTGCAAGTGCTACATTACGCTTTCTAAGAATATTGTTGGATGCCAGAATACTTGTAATGGATAACGTACCCAGAATTACAGATGGAGCATACAATTGCGCAAGTTTAACACCCGTCTGTGCATAAACAAGTACTAAATCTTTCTTTGCCATATCTTCTGAGTATTTATCAGCAAGTTCTTCATTTGTAGTTGCAGCGTGAATCTGTTCTACGTCTTCTTTTGTTTGATTTAAAATCTCACTAATTTTTGTAGTTTCTTTACATGCCATAACAGCACTTACTACAGTTCCAGCTACACCAGCCATGACAAGTATCTCTGGACTGTGTTTCTTAAGCTGAAATCCGATCTGATTAAATGATCTACCTATACTATTTAAAATTTGTTCTTTTTTCATTGCTTTGTAATCTCCTTTTTATTTTTAACAATCTCCAAGTTCTCTTTTAAGATTTACATCTTTTTTACAACTATTGCTGTATATTTCTCCACCGCATGCTGCATAACCAGCAATATCAACATAACTATCTCCGGTTCCACCACCATTTCTAATTCTTGCCAATTTCATAAGAATCATCATAGATGCAACATCTTGTGCTGAGAATGATACGTTTTTAAGACCAATATAATCAGTCCATAGTCTGGCAATGGTTCCGAAATTATCTTCTGGCGAACCATAATCCTGTTCTCTATCACCACATACACAAGATGCGGCATTTTCTAAAATCTCATTACGCTTCATAAATATTTCTCCTATAAAGGAAGGACTCTTGGCAGCTTAATCAGATAGCCATCTTTCACTCTATCTACATATGCTGTCCTAAGATCTGTCCAACCATATTTGTTGTTTGTAAATGGTGTACCAGTAATTCCTGCTAAATCATACATATCACCAACACTTACAGTTCCATATGTATCAATAATCTCTCGCATTCGTTCAAGAACACCTTCTGCGTCTCCACGATTATCGAGAATCAAATCATCGAAGCTGTAACTGGTTCTCGCTTTTCCTGTTGTAACGCTCCTGTTGTTACCACCGTTATCATAATAGCTTCGGTAGGACGGTTTATTACCTCCAGTTTTCTTACTATGTCCTGTCTCTCCATAAAGAATCATATCAATACCGTTTACAACGATATCTGAAATTGCTTTTTTTACAGCAGGCACTAAAACATCCATAAGAACATAGGACTTAACATTTGCGATGTCTTCTGAGATAAAAACATCTGCAAATTTCTGTACCTCATTTTTTTTCTTTGCTTTCGCGGTTCCTGTAACAATTTTTTCGATGTTTTTCTCTTCTGAATTTTCTCTTGATTTATGGGAATTTGATTTATAATCCTCCACTGTTTATCTCCTTTCAATTAACCACGACAAGTTTTCCAGGAAGGCTTATTTTACAACTGGAAATGCGATGGTTATTTTTCTTATATTGATAAGCAAGATTACTTTTAGCTTTTGTTTCTGATGCTGCCATAGTCTGCCCTTTCCAATGAGTTGCTACACAAGTGCCAAATTCCATAACAGGACCATCATACGCATATTTATTCATGGTTGTTTTTCTCCTTTTGATCAAAATAAAAAGAGAAAGCACCTTGTTATAGGTACTCTCCCTTAGTTTAAACATCCGCTGTTTTTACTTAGATTCATTCTCATCGGCTTCGATTTCTTCATCCACGAAGTCATCATCAAATTCATCTTCGACAACTGCCTGTTTTTCTTTCTTGATTTTCCGATTGTCCCATACTTTTTTAAGTTTCTTACCTCCAGCAATTGCTGCTAAAGTTAGTCCGCTGCCAAT
The DNA here is from genome assembly GCA_028692055.1 of Lachnospiraceae bacterium. GTDB lineage: Bacteria > Bacillota > Clostridia > Lachnospirales > Lachnospiraceae > SZUA-378. The sequence continues at coordinate 83,802 of JAQUYA010000001.1, forward strand.
AAGCATCGCTAATCCTGTTCCCATTCCAGAACTTTTCTCAGTTCCCTCTGATTCTTCGATCATTACTTCTGTTTCCATGTTTTCATTTTCTTCCATTTTTAATGTCCTCCATATAATTTTAAGTTAATGTTCTTTCATTAAATACGTTGTATTTTTCGCGTATTTATCAATGCAAATCGCCATATCCATACCGTGGACCTACTCGATAACCAACTACAAGACAAGGTCTTCCATCATCAGCCAATTGGGAACTGAAATCGAAGTTAATCATACCATCGTTGATGTTCCACCCAAGTTCATTTCCCTGATCGGTGCATCGTAAACCAAGTTCATAATATAATTCATTCAAACCGATATACATTTCGGAGAGCAGCCGTTTGTTTAATTCGTTTTCTGTACGTTTGAGTTTCTCGATATCAGATGTGAAATATCTGCCAGAAATAGTATCATAACAAAGGGTATTTCCCTTTTCGGTAATAATGACTTCACAATTACTAACTGGATTTTTATCAACTTTATCCTTAGCAATTGCATCTCGAACATTTTTTTCTTTCTTTTCCCCGATAGTAGCCACCACTTTTTCCTGATACTCTTTCAAAGCACTTTCCGATAATGTATACGCAGTTGCCAAGGCTGCATTACGTCTTGCATTAACCGAACTAGCACCAATTAAACAAGCTATTGAAAGTCCTCCTGTAATAACTGATGGTAAATATACCGGAGCTACTTTAGTCACTACATCCTTAGCAATTTCTTTTTTTTCCGTATCGTTCTTATGCTTCTCTTTGAGCTCAGCCATCAAATCTAAAGCCTTTGGTGTGGATTTTACTGCCATTACAGTAGTTGTAATCATTCCTGCGATGCCTATTCCAGTAAGAATTTCTGGACTGTGTTGTATCATCGCTCCTTTTAATTCTTTTGCGATGGCTGATAAATTTGGTTTTGTCATGTTTCTCCTTTCGACGGCTTCATTGTGCCGCAATAAAAATGTCTAAAATATCTTCTGCAATATCATGAGCAACCGAGAAACCATAACTGCTATTGGGATTTAAACAAGAAAAATAATCCATTTTAGCAATAAATTCTTCGATTGCCATTATTGGTGAAATATCCTTGTGGCTTCTAACATACTTGAGAACTTCATTGGCTGCCCATCGTGAATAGCTACACTGTTCAAAACGAGACATTCGCCAATTCCATTTGGGTTCTTTTATATCCAAAATATAATCTTGGATTGCCATAATTGCTGAAATTCTGTTCATGCTTACCTCCAAACAAAAAGAGCCCTATATTAGGACCCCATTTCACTATTTCTTTTAGCAAATGCTTCATTTACCTTCTCTTCAATCATCGCTTCCTGTTCTTTGTTGGAAGCCCAATTTGATATCATGGTAGCAGCAAAGCCCAAGCCAGTTCCTGCTAAAGTAATAAGTTTAATCCAATCGCACTTTTTTTTCATTTTGTTTTTCTCCTTATAAGTCGGCATCAATCATTTTCTGTGCCATAAATTCATATTTTGATATGTCTTTCAGTCAGAAATCGGGATCCTCGTAATCTGCGGTAGGGCCAAATGGCATACAGATTTGATAGAATTCCCTATAATCTGGATCAGCATCTTCTGACTTGACTAAACGATGCTCAAAATCAATCCATGAATAACCGTAAAACATTTCGCCTGCATCTAACGACCAACCAACAGTAGCTCCATATTCGGTTACTGGTTGACCAAGAAATTCATAAAATTCGTTTAGACAGCAATATCCACGAAGTGCAAAATTACGATTCAAATGGTATTCAGCATTCTGTACTTCTTTTATAGTCGATTCAAAAAATCTTCCCGAATACTCGTCGAAGAACAACGCCTTATCGTTCGCTACCGTGATGTCAGTTTCTTGTAACTTATCTTTAGCAATCTCCTCTCGAATTCGTACGTCAGCGTCTTCCCCATACAACTCTTTTACTTTGTTTTTATACTCCTTATAAGTATGATCCATAAGCGCATACGCACTTGTAAGAGCTGCCTGCTGACGAGTATTTAGAATATTAGCTCCGAATATACAGCTAATCGTAGATGCCCCAACCAATATTGTTGGAATATAAGTAGGGGCTGCAATCCGTACAATCTCGATATTTGTAAGTGGTTCTCCTTTGTTATTTGTCTCCTCGTTCAACAGTTGTAATGCCTTTGGAGTTGCGCGTACAGCTGTAACTGTAGTTCCAACCACTCCAATTGCACCAATTACTGTCAGAATGATTGACGAATTTCTTTTTAGAAATAGTGTTGCTTTTGGTACTAATCCTTTCATGTTTTCTCCTTTCGTTTGTGTAAAAATTAAGAGAAACTGTAAGGGATTCGAACCCTCGACCCAACACATTTCTGTGTGTGCTCTACCAACTGAGCTAACTGTTTCTCATAATAGCAATTGTAAATTTCGCGTAAAAGCTAAAAGACCTTGTAATCGGTCTTTCCTGCTTAAAACTATTTCTTTCTTTTGGGTGATAATTCTTTCATAAATTTACTGTAATTCCAAAAGTGTCCAATAATATATAATTCATGTTGCTTTTCTTTGCCATACACACCTATCTTATACAAACACTGTAATTGATGGTTTGCTGCCAATTTAGTAATTGAATCAACCTCACTGTCATCTTTTAGAATCATTAAATGTCCGTTTCTTAACATAATTAATACCCTCCTTTAATTTAAGTTTTCCATAAAAGAGGATGTGATTTTAGCGAAAAGAAAAGAGCCCTTGTGAGGCTCTATCTCTTTTTCTTCTTTTCTCTTTTTCTAATAAGGCGTTTCATAATCCATACTATAATAAATATGCATACAAATACATCGCTAAATATGACTATGAATACCGAACCTCCTATGCTAATAATCAGTACGGTAATCACAGTCAATATGACAACCATAAGTAATAAAATAATAAATAGTATCATTTCTTTATACCTCCTTTTCTTTTCATTATAGGAGATGTAATTTCTGCGAAAAGTCAAAAGACCTTGTGATTGGTCTTTCAACATTGATACAATATTATTCTTCGGTTCTTTTTCTCTTATTAATTTTTTCGGATACAAATCCAGAAATGTTGTCCCAGAAGATATATACATAACACCCTGCTGTTATTACCATGCTAATAATAGCTGATATACCACAGAGTTTTAAATATCCTCCCCAAGTAACTGGTTTCTTTGTCCATCCTAATATTTTCTTCATATTATAAAATCTCCTTTCAAAATTGTTATTGTTTTCATAATAGAAGCTGTTAATTTCGCGTAAAAGAAAAGAGCCTAAGTTTCCTTAGACCCTCATCTCTAATTACCAATGAATATCCAATTTTTCTGCCTGTCTATTAATGGAATCACGTACATCATCACTTACCAAACTTAATAAAGCCATGCCACACACACCTGCCATAAAGCCTGATAAAACTCCTGTTGTAAATCCTAATAATGTTTTCATATTGTAAAATCTCCTTTCATCTGTTTTCATAATAGAAGCTGTTAATTTCGCGTCATATATTCTTTTTATCAAAACAAGTTTCCCATCGTTCCCTTGGAATTGGTTTCATTTTGAGAGCCCACATCATTTGTCTTACAGTCACCGTTGGATATAGTCCCTCTGTACAATCTCCTGACCATTTATTAAAGAATTCTATAAAACCAGAATGTAAATATAATTCGTCCGTTAGCCATTCGTCAATTTCTGTCCACCAGGTTCTCTTTGTACGACTATCATATCTCTGCTGGATTACAGCCAATCCTTTTCCATTAATCAAGTATAAGGTACATCGGTTGTATACCGGATGATTACAAATATAAAGTTTTCCATACATTGACACATAAATTTTAGGCTTTTCATGATGATAACGCATATTTTTCTCCATAAAAAAACCCATACCATATAGGCACAGGCTTTTGGGTGTTATGTACTAACGTTCAGTTATTGATATTGGATCTATGATTATAAAACCCGTATCAGAATTAAATGACACTAATTTTGCAACCACATGAATATTTTGTCCGAAGACCATATAATTTGGTAAATAAAAATCATCAAATCCCATATTAAATGGATTTTTATCGTATATCTGAAAACTTGGACCATATACATCAGTTTCACTATAATCTCCAGTATAAATCCAAACGTCATACCGTGTATCATAATTTTTATGTTTTTCTACACCAGATATATTACCGTCAAATTCAATAGTCTTTCCTTCGTTATTAAATACATATAAACCAATTCTTCCATAATCAGTTGACTGCATTATTTCTGCAAATTTTTCGTCATTATCGATTGTTAAAATTGTATCAGTAAGATTTTCTTCAACTTTTTCCTCTATTACGGTAGCGGGTTCTTCTACAATAGGTTCTTCAGATACCGATTCCGCTTCTTCCTGAACTTCCTCAGTGGATTCCTCTACTGGAAGATTTGGTCCGTCCTCAGGCTCATCTATACGAATAAACATTACGTCACCGTCTAGTGTAGTATGCACATGATAACCTTGTGCATTATCAGCCCAATAAAAGCCGTCCCCATCTCGTTGTTCAATGTTAAAACCGGCATGCATGCATTGTGAATTATAATCGGTATAGTCTTCTTTAGATACACCGGAAATATAGATGACAAAGCCATAATCCTTTGACCAGTTAATATTTCCATTTAGCGTTTTCGGGACGGGTAACAATCGCGCAATATCGGTATCGGGCCATTCAATCGTGCCGAATGTCATAGTATTATCTGTCTCCAAAGTTTTCTGTTCAAAATTTGATGTATTATTATTTCCACATCCAAATAACAACGTCGTGCACAGCATAACGCAAAATATTACTTTAATCGTTTTTTTCATTCATCTTCTCCTTCCTGATAATGTTCGTCGTAATCATCCCAAACAATATCGTCGGTACCACCAGTATACCAATAGTAATAGGTATCTTCATATACGGAATGCTTGCAAGTATCACATATAAAACAATTGGTATCATATCGCATTTTTCCGTTACAACCAGCATAACAGCAATTACCAATTTTAATTGTTCCTCGTATATTGTCAATGAGTTCATCATAATTTGTTTCGCTTAGTTCTTTATAATCTCTACTATCGTATCCCATGCTTATACCTCCTTCATCTGAACTTTTATTATACAATAAAACATATCAAAATCAAAGGAAAAGCGAAGAGAACATGTAAACACATGACTCTTCGTCCGTAAGCTAATTCTTATTTCTTTGTTGGTTTGAATTTCTGAAATAATCCTCTAAATGTTGTTGAGGTAAACGTTCCAGATTCTTCAAATTTAAATCCCTTTCTCATCCAGGTAGCATAGAATATCAACGGTAATATGATTCCAGCTGCTTCTGCTCCAAATCTAAAATATCTTTCTTTCGTTTGTTCTGTTAACTGTTGCTCTTTCAAAGAAGTATCAGTTTTTCGCTGTATCTCTTTTTCCTGAGCGTCGTTTACGACTTTACTCTCATCGATTTTTAATTTGTAAAGCTTCGCAATATCTTCAATTGCCGTAGATTTTTCTTCACTTCCTGTTTTTAAGGTTGTTAAATTATTGATTTCCTCCTTAATCGTTTCCTCTAATAGTCCTTTAGTTTCATCGTTCATAAATCTTTCTCCTTTCAAAAATGGTTATTAGTTTCCATAATAGAACTTGTTTTTCTTGCGACTTGCGTTATTTTTTCACGACGATCAAAGTAATTCGTTTTTTTTGATAAACCGAATTCACGTTTTCCTGCAATTCCAATAAGAATGGCTGATCATTATTTGGGTTACGTAAATCAATTACCAAAGCCCCAGACACATTTCGACGATTGATAAAATAAGTAACGAACGCGCCCATAACGATTCCTAGAATAAATAATAGAACATATACCATTTAAATCACCTCCCTTCAAAAGCTAAGAGACCTTGTTATAAGTCTCTTTACTTTTCTTTAAACCGCTACATCAAACGTACATAACGCTGGAAATTGTTTTTGCAATATTGCTTGTATGTTCGCATATGCTTTTCTATTCGCTCTAAATTTTACTGCTAACATAGTTGGATGCTGTTTATCTATCGGTTCACAATTATTTTTGTGAAACAATGGTTTTGTCACCATCTCTACTACACCTACAATATTATTCACAACGTTTATATCGCTTCCGTCCATAATTACAATTGCATAATCTTTTTTTAATCCAATCATTTATTTGTCCTCCATAATAATGTTTTTAGTTTCATAAAGGGGTATGTAAAATTGGCGCAAAAGAAAAGAGCCCTTGTTAGGACTCTAGTTCTTTGAAAATTTGTTTTTAAATGACCATTTTAAATCATTAAATTTATTCTTTGTCTTGAAACGCAATTCTGGATTAGTAGCATATATACCCGCAACTATTGTTGCTGCAGGTACAATTATTTGCCCAATCCAAAGTCGTGCCTCTCGACTTGCTTCTATTTGCTTGTAAGTCATTTCAAACACCTCCTTTTCATAAAGGGATGTGTTAATTACGCGTATTATCCAAAAGCCAAAAAAATCGTCTGTACAATTCGTAGTAAACATCTTTACAACAAGGTATATTCTTTCTCGCTCTTAAAATATCATAAGAGCATCCTTCCGTAACGCCGCTCAAAATATAACAGCCAAGCTCTGCATCTGTTTCTTGTGCTGCTTGCTCAATCATCTTGACACGTTCTGAATAATAATCTTTTGCAATAGCACATTTTGCAGTAGGGTCTCCAGTTTCATTTGTGTTTGATATCGCTAAGAAATCTGACGGACGTTTACTCATGCCATCTAAAGATTGATACGATTTCTTCCAAATAGGATACTGTAAGCAAAAATGTTTCAATTCATAGTATCTATGCTTGTCAATCCAATATTTATTCTTTTCTGATAGTTCTGCTCTTAATACTGTACTCATGTTCTTTCTCCTCTGCTCTTTAAAATGTTTTTTCAAAAATCTTACCCGGGGATTTTTTGGAATTTATTTATCCTTAATCTAACAGATAAAGTGGTAACCTACGTACGGTTTTTTAACCTAGATTAAAAATAGAACCCTAAATTTGCAAATATAGGAGCTGACATTTTCTATACTAACATGAGTAGTTATAAGAAGAAATGAAAAATTAAGATAACTTGTATGTCTCGTTCTTAGTAATATACAAATGACTTGTTATGATTTTCCTCTCTAAATTATAAGCACACAAAAAAAAAGAGCATCAACAGTATTACCTGTCAACACTCCTATGCTGAACACATTTAAGACATTATTAATTCGTATATAATTCGTAAAACTCAATTTTTAATCAAACTGAAACGTTACAACCCTTGATTTTACTGACTTTTACAGACAATAATAGCTATCATAATCAATTATAGCTATCATTGTACTATCACCTGTTCTCTTAATTTGGTAAAAACTCTTCTTCCTCCGGCAAAACATCTTCCAGATTATCAGCTATTCCATTATTTCCGTTTTCTCCTGTATCAGCATTATCAGCTTCGTTTCCTCCAACGTCATTTATCGGCGCATTAGGGTCAATAAACTCTGTTCCATTCGCAATGGATTGTAATCTTAACGTATATGCCAGATCATCATATGCAACAATTCCTTTTGCTTCTTCTTCTGATATACCATAGGTATCAGATAAAATTGCCAGTATCTGCTGATAAGCGGCATCAACCTCTGCACTGACCTGATATGTTGCTGCATATTCAGCGATTTTATCATGCTTCTCTACACCGGTAAATAAAGCATTTACAGCGTTTAACGTCTGTCCCAGTTTCATATCATTTTCATAGGACTCATAATATCGTTCCATTTGTAAAATGATCTTAGACTTGTTAAAAATATCTTCACTATCTGCGTCCAGATTTTTACCATAGAACAGCTCATAAGCTGTTTTATAGTCTTTAGTATAAAACGCTTCTTTCGCCTGCTCTGCCAGTAATCTATCAGGTACAAAATTGGAAACCAGAAGAATGGCCGCCAAAATTGAGAAACATAGAATAAAAATAGAAATCACCTTTTTCTTCGGCAGCTTCTTTATTGGCTTTTCCGGTTCTGTAGATTCTTTTCTTGGCTTCTTTTCTTTCTTCGGTTTTTTTTCTTTTTTTGGTTTTTCCTTTTTCGGTTTCTTTTCTTTCTTAGGCTTTTTTTCTTTCTTGCCTTTTTTGCCTTTCACAGGTTCAACCGGTGCACCACCGCCAAGCTGTTCCAGTATTTCCAGATTTTCATCAGAAAGATGAACAGCTGTTGCCTCATCAGTGTTGCCTTCTTCTATATCTTCCGGAGATTCCAAAAGCAAATCCAGTAACCTGGCAATTAAACCTTTTTTCTTGTCTCCGACATCCTTTTTTGCTTTCTTTTCTTTTTTACCGGATTTTTTGTTTTCCGCTTCTTCATCCTCAGCCGATTCTTCATCAGAGAAAGCAGTGATATCTTCCAGTGCATCTCCGGTATCAGAAGTCGTGCCATCATCTGCATCTTCCATTAACTTCAAAATGTCTTCATCAAGAGGCTCATTATTATCTGACTGTTTTAACAAATTATTTATTTCAGTAAGATCCTCGTCACCCATTGATTCAAACATTTTAGAGATATCATCGTCATCAGAAGAAACTTCTTCCTCTGTTTTTTCTTCTGCTTCCATTCCTGTAACATCTGCACTGTTCAAAAGTGCCTCAATATCACCTTCTGACATGTCATTTAACTGATCCAGATCTGGTGACTCGTCTGCAACTGGTAACTCATCCGTAGCTGATAACTCATCCGTAGCTGATAACTCATCTGCAGCTACAGAATCGTCTGTAGCTAATAATTCGTCTGTATTAGAAGCTGCTGCAAACAGAGCAGCAATATCATCATCTGACATTTTAGCATTTGGATCTTCAATAGAAGCTGTTTCTTCTTGTTTAACTTCTTCTTGTTTAGCTTCCTCATTATTTCCATTACCACTGGACACAGAAACAAATAATGCTGCGATCTCATCCGCTGATAATTTAGCATTAGGATCATCATAAAGTGGCTCTACAACTGTGGTCTCCGGTTCTATATGTTCTTCCGGTTCGACACTGTCTTCCGGTTCTGTATGTTCTTCCGATTCTGCATTATCTTCCGATTCTACATTATCTTTCGGTTCTGCACTATCTTCCGGTTCTGCATTGTCAGTTTCCTCTTCTACCAGCTTCATCAGATCATCTAACGAATGGTCTTCTTCCGGTTCTCTTGGCTCATTAACTGGCATACCTTCCAAATCATCTTCGTTGTCGATTTCAGAATCTGATTTCTCTGATATACTTCCCCCGTTCTTTATGGACGCATTGAAAATACCCGAGTTCTCACTGGGTACCTCGGATTCAACTGTCTTTAATAAACTATCTAAATACTCTTCATCAGTACTCATAAATAAGCCACCTTGTCGTATTTTATCTTACAAAATGTCAAAAAGTAAATTTATACTTATGATAACATATTCAATAAGCTTACACAAATCCCTTTGCCATAAATTCACAAGCATTTTCTTGTAAACAAGTTCCTTTATCAGCTATATTTTCAGGTAGCTGAAATAACTTCTCATGTATACGGAAAAATGTTGCCTTCTTATTATAAAATGCCAGTTTTTCAAAAGGCCATCGTATAACAGATGGAAACTGTAATCCAACTCCTAATTCCAGAATACACACTTTTCGATTCATTGTAAATTGAAGCCATTTTGTATATTCCTGCCAACTATCCATATATCCCTGCTCATTATACTGCTCTCCAAAAACGGTGTTAAACACTAATGGCTTCCCACAGTCCATGCAGTACTTTTGCACTATATCCTGCATTTTTATTTCCTTTGAAAGCGCCTTTTTAAAAACAATCGACTCTTTTGCAGGAAAATCATGCAAATTCCCCATACAATTACCATCACACTGCAGTTTTCTATGCGTTCCACAAGGTGCCGTTATTTTCTTAAAATCCCATTTTCTAATATAGTCATCTATACAAGTTGTAACCACAAAATAATTTTTATCTTTAATAAGTGAAAGTAAATTGCCATATGCAGTATTTTTAACAGAAACAAGTTTTTGATCTGCTACTACTGTTTTAAACCATGGAAGTTCCCATTCTAGTTCCGGATTCTTCCCAACTTCATTTTCTACTTCATCATACCCTTCAGCAGAAAGATAATCTTCTTTCTGCAAAGCAAATTCTTCTCCCAATCCTATTAAAATCATATCTGCTTCATTAACCGCTTCGTGAATCTGTTGACCCATCTCCAAAATGGAAAGCTTTCCCATATTTTTCTCCCGTAAATTATTTTAAATATAAAACAGACCTTATAAATAATTATAAAATTTAAGCCGGGAAAATTCCCGGCTTATTTGCTATTTACTGTTTATTCATTACCAAAGAATCAATAACCTTTACCAGATTAGCAATTTCAGGTTTGGACAACTGTGCATCTGCACCTAATGCTTCACCTTTTCTCTTCATTTCTTCATTTACCAAAGATGAGAAAATAATAACCGGAATATCTTTTGTTTCCGGATCTTCTTTAATCAGTTTCGTAAGTCTATGCCCATCCATGATCGGCATTTCAATATCGGTAATAACACACTTCACATGCTCCGCAAGTGTTCCTTCACTCTTACATTTTAAGATCTGATCATAAGCAGCCTGTCCATTCTCGGTATGAATTAAATTATGATATCCAGCCTGTTTCAAGGATTCTACAATCAATTTATTTAATAATACTGAGTCTTCCACGATTAAAATTGGTACATCACTTCTATGTCGCTCACCCAATTCAGAGATTTCATTAACCTTTAATCCTGTTTCAGGATTGATATCTGTAACAATTTTCTCAAAATCCAAAATAATAATCAATTTTCCGCTAATCTTGATGATACCTGTAGAAATACCTTCCTCTTCAGTAGAAATAGTGGCATCCGGCTTAATAATATCTTTCCAGGAAACACGATGAATTCCAACAACTTCATCAACATGAAAAGCAATATCTAATTTATTAAAATTTGTTATTACGAAAAGTCCGCCCGGTTTAGATGTTCCACGTTGCAAACAGTTTTTTAAATCTATTGCCGTGATCATCGTATCACGTGGCATAAATATACCTTCAATGCTGGGGTGTGCATTTGGTACCGGAGTAACATCCTGATAAGTAATGATTTCTCTTATCTTAGCAACATTTATACCATATGCATTACCATCTAAAGTAAACTCAAGAACCTCCAGTTCATTTGTACCATTTTCTAATAAAATCTTAGTATCCATCTGTCCACCTCACAACGTTATTACACGAAAATACTTTTCACGTGCTTTGATTATAGCACAAGATTGTAATAATTAACACTGAAAATGTCTAGAATTTTGAAAATTTATTGTACATTAGTCAATGATGTGACACCAACTTATCAAAAATAAAAAGTTGATATGTTACTATGAATGTTAATCAGTGAACAGTGTATCCTGTTACACTTCATTCTTATTCCGCTTGATTACTGCTTAC
>JAQUYA010000134.1 GCA_028692055.1 Lachnospiraceae bacterium
CACATCGTGTGTAAACCCACTTCGTGTGTTCGCATTTCTGATAATAACATTTTCTTTTTGAACTCTAATATTTTCTACGCATTATTCGGAAGTCCCACACAAAGTTCGGCATATTTACGTCTGTACCTTGAAAATGTATTCTACTATATCAAAGCAGCCACAGATAGTTTCTGACATAATTAAAATATAACTCAATATCTTACAATTTTTAGGTGCCTTTATTATGGTTAGTACATGAGAATATTTGTGGCTGCTTCATAAATGTAGAACTCGTTTCAGATAGCGTGGGGAGTCCCTTCTGTTTGCATCCTGTAACATTTGGAATTATGCTTAGAAAATATTAGAGTTCAAAAAGAAAATGACACTACCAGAAATGCGAATGCACGATGCATTCGCAAAGTGTCTTGCGACACGATGTCGCATAAGACACTGGTTTCGTACGTCTTAACAAACGTAACACATTTTCTCTTTGAACTCTTAGATTTTCTTACATAATGGAAAGTTACAGGAAGCAAACAGACGGGACTTCCCACGCTGCCTGAAACGTTCCACATCCTCCCGTGCAGCCACTTATTATCAATACACAAAATTAAAGTTTACTTTCCTAGTTAAATTTAAAGAAATGTCTGCATATTTTGTAGCCTTCTACGGAAATCTTTCTTCCACCTTTTCCCGGCAGATTCATGGAACTTCCAAGGATTCCAAAACGCAGTTTGAAATAGAGGTAGCCATCTTTTTGTTTCAGATAATCCCAAAGTTCTTTTTTCTTCTGAAGATTTTCCTCCGTTTCGGATCGAATCAGCATGATAGAGGAAATCGTTGTGATAATATCCAGATAATCTATCATATATGCACGTAATTTCTTATTCATAGGACCGGTATTTCTTACCCTTGATAAATAGTCAATCATCAGTTTATTTACACGAAGCTGCTGGTCAATACGTCCTATCATAACCTCTTCATTTACCGACTGGTCTTCTCTGCCAATGAAGTAGCGGTAAAAATTCACATCCAGATAGTACATATTCTTCACATATGGTAATGGTTCAAATACAAATATATTATCCACATAGAAGGTGTGTTCCGGTAAGTGCAGTCCACATTCGCGAAGTAATTTTGTACGATAGATTACAGAATGCATGAGAATGTACTGCCCCTTATGGAAATGATGTACATCCTTCCATGTAAATATTTCATCTTTCGGAAGTGCATGACGATATGCCATTACTTTGTGCTTTTCTTCCCCTACCTTCTCATAAACAAAGTTACTGATAAGCATATCCAGTACCTGTGTTCCGCCAACTAATTCCCGCAGTTTATCCAGTATCTTTAAATATGCACTTTCCTTTACCCAGTCATCACTATCCACTACCTTAAAGTAAAGTCCTGTGGCATTCTCTATCCCTGTATTTACTGCTGATCCATGTCCACCATTTTCCTTATGAATTGCCCTCACAATTGTAGGATACTTTGTCTGATATTCCTCCGCTATTTCTCTGGTAGCATCCGTAGAACCATCATCCACGATAAGAATTTCCACATCTTCTCCACCTACCAGTAAAGATTCAATACTTTTTCTCATATAATCCTGTGAATTATAACTTGGTATTGTAATTGTTAATAACTTCATTTCCCTTTTCCCCTATCACTCTTTTTGAAACTTACTATTCCCTAATTTAATATTTAAATACCTCGTATATGCCATAAACGCAGCTGGAATCGGATAAGATTCTTCTGTTTTGCTTGTTTCAATCAATTCAAAGCCCTGTAGATTTGCATCTCCGTCCGGTCTACTCAATTCATCTACACGAATCGCATATCCAATCATGTGCCATTCCTTATGGGAAAAAATATGCTTGCTGCGCTCCAGTTCCTTCACATGGATTGCCTTGAATCCTAACTCTTCCACATACTGAATGGCCGCCTCTCTTGTCTGTATACCTTCTAATGCCGGAAACTCATATAATCCCGCCAGCAGACCCTTCTTCGGACGTTTTCGAATTGCTACTTTTTTTTCATCCTGTATCAAAAGAATTGTTTTTTCTTCTATCATACGCGGTTTTTTCTTTGCCTTGTGTGGGAGTTCCGCAATGCAGTCCAATTCTCTCGCTTTGCAAAAAGATTTCCACGGACATTCTTCGCATCTTGGCATTCCATTTGGCACGCAAACCATCGCACCAAGTTCCATAAGTGCCTGATTAAACGCACCCGGTCTGTCCTTTGGTATCACTGCAAGAACTGCTTCCTCATATTGTTTTTTAACGCTCTGGTTCAAAACATCCTGACGATCCGCTATTACCCTTGCGATTACACGTAATACATTTCCATCCACTGCCGGAAATGGTTTTTGATATGCAATGGAGGCAATTGCTCCCGCCGTATAGCTACCAATACCGGGTAATTGCAGCAAAAGAGAGACTTCATTCGGAAGCTCTCCTCCATATAATTCTACAACCAGCCTGGCTGCTTTTTGCAAATTGCGGGCTCGATTATAATATCCAAGACCTTCCCATAATTTTAACAGTCTGTCTTCCTCTACGTTAGCCAAAGCCTCTACATTAGGTAATGCCAGCATAAAACGTTCAAAGTATGGCTTTACTGCCTCTACCCGGGTCTGCTGCAGCATTATCTCAGATATCCATACCCGATACGGAGTCGGCTCCTCACGCCACGGTAATACACGCGCATGTCCATCAAACCATTCCAATAAAGGTGTTACTATAGGTGCTAACTCAAACATATGCCACTCCATCATCTTCTTATTGTTATATCAAACTCAATCCCTTTTCTCAATATCCTTTACCAAATCTTTAAGAAAACTTAATATGATTCCATCTGTACTGGTACACGGGCTGAGGGGACTACCTCTGAGGCTGCCGTGGTATGTACGAGCTGGTCGTCAAAATATATATTTGCTCCAAAGGCCTTTAATACCTCTGCCTTGGAAACACCTCCCAGGAAAAATGCTTCGTCCACCCGCACGTTCCAGGCGCGTAGCGTACGAATCACTCTTTCATGTGCCGGAGCGCTCCTTGCCGTGACTAGTGCTGTGCGAATCCATGCTTCTTCTCCCTGAAACTCCTGCTGTAAATCGGATAAGGTTTTTAAAAATTTTGCAAATGGACCTGCCTGTAATGGATTTTTTGCATTCTTACGTTCATTTTCTTCAAATGCCTCTAATCCTTCTTCCTGAAATATTTTTTCCGACTCATTCGAAAATAATACCGCATCGCCATCAAATGCAATTCGGATGGGTCGTACTTCCTTTTCATAATCATACGTATGAACACCATCACTACATATAATTCCTGCGGCAATATTGGAATTTACGGCACTCTGCACATCATCTTCATATGCAGATAAAAATAAATCTGTCTTAAACGCATTTAAGTACGGTGCCAGAGACGCACCACTCGCTAATACTGCACGCGTTATCTCCAGATTGTAGTAGGTAATGGAATTAAACACCCGTAAGGATGTATCTGCACTATTTCTGGACATTACGATTACCTCTACCCGTCCCTCACGATTTTTTACTTTATTCAGGCTTAAAAGTGCCCGGATAATGCCAAATCCAGGACCCGGCTTTAGGATTTCCGTTTCATGCTCACGTTGATAGTCTGCATATGCATTGACACCTGCCTGCTCAAAAATCTCATTTTCAACACGCAAGTCAAATAGTGCTCTTGACGAAATACCTACCACTAGTTTTTTATCCAAATTATATGCCATATAAATAACCCTGCCTTTCTCTCCGCCTACGAAACATTTCATATTTCATGCTATGCTTTCTTTACTCCATAGGCTTTTGCACGGAAAGGCATCTATGCTTTATCGCAATCTACTGCACTCGTATTTCTTAAGTGTCTGTACACAATTACGCAATTCGATAAAGCGCTGCTCTACATCGCCATCACCTACTTCTACATCCATTGCAATTGCCATGGTATTGATCATTTCATTTGTAATTCTGCTATGAAGGGAAGCTAAAATATTTAACTTTTGTTCATATGTATCCGAATCCAGGAACTCTAATACAAGTGGGTCTAATGCGACATCTTCATCAAAGTCTTCATCTGTGGAGTCTGCACTATTCACGGAAGCAGTTTCTGTCTGTATCGTATTATTTATCTGTATCGTTTTATATCTTTGCGCTGCTTCCTTTGTCACGTCCTGTTTATCATTTGGAAGATTTACCTGCAGTTCAAATCGATATTCCTGTGTTATTTCCGGATATTTGTCGTGGTCTACCTCACTCATAAACATCGTTAATGGTCTTATCCATACCTTATATGGGCTATAAAGTGCCTGATACACAACCTGCGTATCACATGTTTCTGAATCAGATGCCAGTGAAATAATCTGATACAGATTTCCTTTAAAATGTTTATATATTTGATATGGCTGTGGGTTTGCTCTCATATTAAAATCTCCTTTTTCTATTACAATTCTTTTCCCTAATACCCACTATTATATATCCTAAACAGACCCTTGTCATTCTTTTCTTATCGGCAAAATCATAATTCCAGAAATTGGTGCTGCACCATGCTTTCTGTATCTGGAAAAGAAAGTTTCTGCAGTTTTCCCTGCAACTGCTGCTTCCCATGCTCTGACATTTTATCAATTTTTCGATTGTGTATGGTAAGTTCATATTGCATCTGTCCGTCTGGATAAATCACTTTTGTCATTGTGATACCACTGTTGCTCATATCTTCGTTTTCCAGCAGTTCCCTTACCTCCTGTACATAATCTTTTTCCATCTGTTCTCTGTAAGCTTTCTGTACCTTACTCTGACTCTTCTCCTGACTAAAGACCGTTCCTGTAATACAAAAGCAGATAATCCCTACTAGAATACATGTTACTATTGTGAATGCAGATACTTTTCTCATAAGCTCTCCTATCTGCGGTCATATGCCGCGTACAAATCAATCACTATTTCTTATCTGCATTTATCATAGCAAAGGATATGTACCATAAATGGTACATATTCCTTATTTGTACTTACTTTGTACTTACTTTAAACTTAAAGTTAGCACACACTGAGTGGCTGCACGGGGGGCTGTGAGTGCATTTTCACAGTGCAGACGTAAGTATGTCGACTTTGTGTGGGACGCCTCATAATGCTGAAAATCTAAGAGTTCAAAAA
>JAQUYA010000037.1 GCA_028692055.1 Lachnospiraceae bacterium
AATCCTTAATCTGCGCATAAGTAGCTTTCGTCTCCGCACTTGTCGCATCCAACTCATCCAAGTCCAAATCAACCTCTATCTTATCATTCGGTTTTTGTTGGGACAAAAGAACAACCGTCTCAACGTGTTTTGTCCAAGGAAACAAATCGACTCCGGCGGCTTTTTTCACCTTGTAACCCTTTTTGGTAATATATTCTAAATCACGTGCCAATGTATATGGATTGCAGGATATATAGACAATTTTTCTAGGTCGCATCTTTACGCAGGCATCCATAAAACGTTCATCGCTTCCGGCCCTTGGCGGGTCCATAAATACGACATCGATATCTTCACTTTGTGCCTCTGCTACTTCTTCCATAAATTCACTGGCATCTTTGGTATAGAAATCAATATTTTTAATGTTATTTTTTCTCGCATTGCTTACTGCATCACGGATTGCATCTGGGTTTAGCTCTACACTGATTACTTTTCTTGCCTTATCTGAAGCAATCATCCCTATCGTTCCGATTCCACAATACGCATCCAGAATGGTTTCCGTTCCAGTTAATCCTGCGTAATCAATTGCTTTTTGATATAACACTTCTGTTTGTATCGGATTTATCTGATAGAAGGATTTTGGTGAAATACGGAATGTCTTTCCACACAAGGTGTCCCAAATAAAACCTTTTCCGTAAATCGTCTGTTCCTTATCCCCCAAAATCATGCTTGTATTTTTATAATTTTCATTTATAACTACGGTTGTAATCTCCGGATGTACTTTTCTCAGTGCTTTTACAAAATTATTCTTAGAAGGCATGATAAGACTTGACAACACAAGTACTACCATAATTTCCCCACTTCGAAGGCCTGTCCGAATTAATACATGGCGTAGCAGTCCATAACCGGTATCTTCATTGTATGTTTTAATTTTAAAAGAAGCCAGCATATCCCGAATGGTTAGGATAATCTTCGATGCTTTCTCATTTTCAATGCGGCAGTTTTCTACTGGGACTACTCTATGCGTTCCCTCTGCATAGACCCCGCAATATACCCCTTTTTTGTCATGGGAAAATACTGCATGTACCTTATTCCGGTAATGATATGGATGTTCCATTCCGGTAATTGTTTCCAGCTTACAGTAATCGGCAAGCAATGTCTGTAACAGCTGCTGTTTATTTGCCAGGTGCTCTTCATATGGTTCTTCCTGTCCCAGACAGCCGCCGCACTTTTCATAGATTGGACAGCCGATTACCTTTTTCTTCGGAACCCGCACACGTTCCTCTATATGTTCACGCTTTTCCGTACGTTCCCCATATCTTTTGCTTCTTCGTTCATCACTTTTTCCGCTTGCTTTGCCGCTGCCGCCTGTGTGCCTTTTATAGTTTGCATTGCCTCTGTTTGTATTTGAGGAACCAGCTTTATTTTCTTTTCTCTGATACGCCATATTTTATCATCCTAATCTGCAATCTTACATTGCGCTTTCTCTATTCCTTCTTTTGCTTGTCCAACATATCCCGCAGGGCATCTTCGCTTTCGCTAACCCATGCATCTTCTTCCTCTGCATTCAATCCCAGGTACTCGCAAAGTGTCCTTGTCTCATTACTTATTCCCCATTCATAACTGTAATCGTCTATTTCCTCAAACTCAATTTCACCCGCCAGATATTTTTCTTTAAATGTTTTTTCCATATATTCCTTCCTTTTTCTACCCCTACAATCTATTCCTGCTTTCCGGTTCCGTAATAGCCTCATGGTTCATGCTTTCTTCATTATAGCAGATAATGCGTTCCACGTATATTTTATCTAAATGATTCTATGCTGCAATTCTTTTACCGCCATGGGGACTGTACTTTTCTAAACGCCCTCATAATCAAATAATGGAATAAAGCTTTCCGAAGAAGTTGCTCCTTCCTGCATAAACCCATTCTGCACACCAAGCTCAATGGCTTCATTAATGACTTGATTATATTCATACGTTGTTACTTTGCGTTGTAATTCCGGATATCCCTGCAATTCTTTCATGGGCGTATATTGGTTCATAATACTTATGTAAACTGAATCTTTATAAGTCTGATATAAGTAAGTTATTATTTTCTTTGCATCTTCCTTTTGTCCCGGTAAAAGCAGATGACGCACAATAACACCTTTCTGCATGATTCCCCTGGTGTCAAATTTCGGCATTGGTATCTGCCTCACCATCTCTGCCAATGCTGCAGCTGCACATGCAAAGTAATTCTCCGCGTGGGAATATTTCTTCGCTAATTCCGCATCATAATATTTCATGTCTGGAAGATATATATCTACAATACCCTCTAGTTGTCGCAGAGTTTCCACTTTCTCATACCCACTCGTGTTATAAATAATTGGGATTTGTAAACCTGCCTTTCGTGCTTCCGTTACTGCCCAAATAATATGTGGTACATAATGTGTGGGGGTTACCAGATTAATATTATTTGCTCCTTTTTCCTGCAGCTCCAGAAAAATATCCCGCAAACGCTCCTTCGTAATACGTTTTCCACTCTTTCCCGTTGCAATAATTGCATTCTGGCAAAACACGCAGCCAACGGAGCAGCCGCTAAAGAAAACAGCTCCTGACCCTTCCGTACCTGATATACAGGGTTCCTCCCACATATGTAGCGCCGCACGTGCAATCACAAGCTCTGCACTTTCCTTACAATATCCTATCTGCCCAGCCATACGGTTCACATGACAATTCCTCGGGCATAATGTACACTCCTCAAAAGCTTCCACGTTCCTGATACTCCTCTTTCTTATTCAACCCTGACACCAAACTATTACATATAACAACGACGTTTATTTACCTGTTGCCCGCCATTCCTTGCTGTCCGGTACCTTTTCTACTTCCGCCTGGTTTTTATATAAGAACCGGCATAACTGATAGGGGTTAATCCATATTTCTCCATTTCCATCTTTCTGTGACTCATCAAAGATAAGCTGGATTCCAAAATGAAGATGTACCGTATCGATATTATTCACATTTTCCTTTGCACTGTATCCCGTATGCCCCATATAACCGATTACTTCCCCTGCCTTCACCTTACTTCCTTCTTTTAAATCACTTTGATATGGATAGTTCTGCCTCATATGTGCATAGTAATAATACCGCTTCTTATCAAAACTGCGAATACCGATTCGCCACCCGCCATATTGGTTCCAGCCAATGGCCTCAATATACCCATCTTCGACCGCTATAATCGGCGTACCAATCTGTCCCATCATGTCATGTCCCAGATGAGGTCTTTTATAACCATAGCTTCTGGATACCCCGAAATCATCATAATCATTATAGGGAAATCCTTTTGCAATTGGCAAAAACACTTTTAACCCATATTTCTTTTCTGTAACTCCACCTGTTTTCCTTGTATATTCTCCCACATAGCCGTCTAATATCGCATGATAAACTTCTTCATAATAGTCAAAATACTTCATCTTGCGTGTCGCTTTTTTTAATGTTATTTTCTTTTGTATCATCTTTTCTGACAGTTCTGTCATATCTTTAATTGCACTTTTCGGAAATGCTCCTCCATTTTTCGCCGCAGCATATGCAATTAAATCTATCCAATTCAAGTGAATCGCCTGTCCATAAGTGTCTATA
This sequence comes from Lachnospiraceae bacterium, assembly GCA_028692055.1. Lineage (GTDB taxonomy): Bacteria > Bacillota > Clostridia > Lachnospirales > Lachnospiraceae > SZUA-378. Next base: position 3,595 of record JAQUYA010000037.1, read on the forward strand.
TCCTGCTGGTACGCATAGCACAAAGCTTCATAGGTAACATCACAGTCTACCCACTTAATGAAATCTTCCCGATCTTTCGTTTCTATACTGGTTTCCATACTGGTTTCTATATAGGTATTCTGACTTTTCTCCCTTATATTTGACACACTGCCTATCACGATAAGACAGGCAATGCATAGCAGTTCAAATAAAATAGCACGTTTCATTTCTTTCCTTTCAAAGCAAAAATGCCGAAAGTGACTTTATGAAAATATATGCCTTTCTATCTGACATTATGAAAGACACTCCTTTGTGGAATTAAATCCAAAGAAGTGCCTTGTCCAATGCGTGCTTGCACGCTATTTTACTGGTATCTCTTTATAATCTCTGCGGCTATGCGCTGTGCCAGTATTTCGTTACCCTTTTCATTTGGATGTACTTTATCCTGCAATAGTTGAGTCGCAACATTCGTATCATGTGCATTCAGAAAGTTTTCATTATATAAATCAACTACCTGCTTTCCCTCTTCCGCACCGATATAGACCGTCGCATCTGCATAACGGGACTGGTCTAACAGGTTCGGATTTTCTGCCTTCAATTCATCAATCTTTGCATTTGATGGTGGCGTAAAGAAGATGACCTTGGTATCGGGGAATAACCAGTCAAATCTTCTCATTAAAAGTTGTAAATCACCACAGAAAGTACCATCTCCCTTAGATTCCCAATATTGGAAACCAAACTGCCATTCCGCCTGATAGAAATTATCGTTTGTACCACCAATGACAATTACCAGATCCGTATCCTCCGGAATCTCATCCATACGATCCGACATCGCCTGTACACCATCATCGTGGTCACTGCAAATGGTAGATCCGCCAATTCCACAGTTAATTACTTCTTTTGCCCCCAAAATATCTTTTAGAAATGTTGGATACGGAGTTGCTCCTCCCACTCCTTCGGTAATACTATCCCCAAGACATACTATTTTCATATTGGAAAAATCAATATTACTTGCACCTATAACCTCTTTATCTGCCAGATTTAGTGCTATCGTTTCATCGAAGGAGCTTCTGATTGCTTCCCTGTCCGCCAATTTCATCTTCTCAGACTCATCTTTATAAGCCTCATTCCAGGTCGGTTTGTACCCTTCTCCACCATCTGTTGCATTTACGGATACAGAATTTCCCGATATCGTTTCCGGAACAGCTACTGCCTCCTCCGTTGAGGCTTCTTCCGAAACGACTTCTGTAGTTGGTTGTTCACTCTGTACTTCTGTTACTTCTTCTGTATTTATCGGTTCACTTACCTGATTTTTTCCTATTGTTTTACCAACCAGTAATCCAGCTCCAAACACACCGAGGAGAATAACTGCCCTTATCACAATCGTTTGAATCCTGCGTAATCGCCTTAATTTTTTTCTTTCTTCTGACATACTTTTCTCTTTCTCATATTCCTACCTGAATCCTATCTGTGAATCATGCTTACCAATTCTAACACAATCCTTTTTCATTAGCTAGGACTTCCTCAATATTAATTTATTTTTCATAAATTCTTCATATCTATCCACACTAAAAAGGAAAGTATTTTCTAACTCCATACTTTCCTTTTCTTTGTAAAAAGCTACCGTTTCTGTTTGAATACAATGCAGCCATTTTCTTTTATAGTGTTTTCTTCATAGGTACCGACTAAAATCGTTCCCTGATAAGCGGATAAATCTACTTCTACAGCCTGCTGATTAAAATTCTCAACAAATATATACCGGTATGCTTCACTCTGTCGAATGGATATTTCAATGCCTTCCGGTAACGGCTCGGAAGCCGCATTACTTATCTTTGCTTTTTTAACCAGTTCCTGCAGCAAATGCAGATACAAGTCTTGTTCCGCATCGGCAGCAACAAAGTATGCCTTTCCGTTTTTGTAAGAATTGCAGGTAAGTGCCGGTGTTCCCTGATAGAAATCACTTCCATAGGTCATCAGTATTTCTGCCGTACTTACGTCGATTAATTCACACAAGTGCTCCACACGATAAGATTCTTTTAATCCGGCAGTATTGTTCGGAACTGGACAAATTGTATTATATTCTCCATCGTAGAGACCATCTATTTCTTTGCTGCGTAATCCCAGAACATCCATTAATCCAAACGGTGTGCCTCCCAAAAAGCAACGGTCACATTCATCTACCACACCCGACCAATAGGTTGTCATATAGGTGCCACCATCTGCAACAAATTCCTTTACTCTGGCTTCATAACCATCACGATACATATAATTCATCGGTGCTATCACTAGCTTATAAGAAGACAAGTCACTCTCCATACCAATAACATCGACATTCAATCCCATTCTTTTTAGTCCAATATAAGATTTCTGTACACACTCCCGATAATAAAGATTTTTATTTCTAGGTCCATCTGCGTCTTCCATTGCCCAGCGGTTTTCTGTATCATAGACAATCGCTGCTTCTGAAATCGTAGTGCTTCCCTGTACTTCCTTTATTTGCTCTAAATCCTTTCCAATTTCCATAACCTCTTGAAATACCCGGCTGTCATCTCCGCCATAATGGTCAATGACTGCACCGTGAAATTTTTCCGCGGCTCCTCTGCTTTGGCGAATTTGAAAATACTGTACGCTATCCGAACCATGCGCAATAGCCTGCATAGATGCGGCATAAAGCATGCCCGGTTTCTTCAATTTACTTATGCTTTGCCAGCTCGTAGCGGAAGGACAGGATTCCATTAGTAAAAACGGTTTTTTCTTGATACTGCGCATCTTATCATGCTCCATACCTCCGTCCATTGCCGTTACTGCTTCCGGACCCTTGTGCCAGGTTGGATAATTATCCCAGGAAATCACATCGAGAATATCCTTCCATTTGCTGTAATTCATACCATTGTAGTTATACATCAGATTCGTGGTAACTGGTTTGGTATTTCCATTTGCATGTATGGCTGCAATCTCTGCTTTTGCAAAATCAATCGTTCTATCTGTGACAAATCGATGCCAGTCCAGATTCAGTGCATGCATCAGTGGTTCCCCTCTGTGTGAGGGTGCCTCAATCTGCTCAAAGCTCTGGTAGGTATGGCTCCAAAAGGTTGTACACCAGCGTGCATTTAATTCTTCAATTGTCCTGTACTTTTTCCTTAACCAGCTGCGAAATTCTTCCTGACACAATGGACAGTAACATTCTCCACCATATTCATTTGAAATATGCCACATGATGACACCTGGATGTTCTCCTAACCGATTGGAAAGCTGTTCATTTATCTTGCTTACCTTTTTACGATATACTGGCGATGTATAGCAATGATTATGACGGAATCCAAAGAAATTACGATGTCCCGTTTCGTCTACACGCAATACCTCCGGATATTTATCTGCCAGCCACTTTGGTCTGGCTCCGGATGGTGTCGCCAGGATTGTATAAATACCATTTTTATAAAGGTTATCAATGATTTTTGCCAGCCACTCCAATTGAAATTCTCCCTCTCGCGGCTCCAATACTGCCCATGAAAAGATACCCACGGACACGACATTGATATGTGCTTCCTTCATGTAAATAATATCTTTTTCTAATATGTCAGGTCTATCGAGCCATTGTTCGGGGTTGTAATCACCCCCATACAATAGCTTTCCATACTCTAATTGTTTGTTCATTGTATTGTCCAATCCCTCTCAAATCTTACTCCTCTTTTATTTCACAGCTCCTGTAATACCTTCGGCAAAGCTTTTCTGTAGCAGGAAGAAAACAATAATCGTTGGTATGCTGCAAAGTAAAACTGCTAACATCAGTACTCCATAATCTGTGACATAACCCGCTTTTAAATTTGCCACCAACATTGGCATGGTCATGCTCTTAGCATCGGACATGATAACCTTTGGCCAAAGATAGGAATTCCAGGCATTCATAAACGTAATGGTCATGGCTGCTGCATACGTAGAACGCATCGTTGGAAAAAACATTTTAAAGAAAATCGAAATTTCATTTAATCCATCGATTCTTGCTGCTTCCATAATGTCATGTGGAAAAGAACGCGCACTTTGACGAAACATCATAATCAAAAATGGAGTGGAAATAGTCGGCAATATAAATCCCATTGTCGTATTTAATAACTTTGCAGAGGAAAACATCTGGAATAATGGAATCATTGTTGCTGCAAATGGTACCATCATTGCCAGCAGGATAATATTCATAACTATATCCTTACCTTTGTCATGATAGATTTCAAATCCATATCCTGCCAAAGAACAGATAATCAAAGAAATAACGGTTAATACAATCGCGTATTTAAAGGAATTCCACATAGCGCCACCCACATCCTGCTGTGCCATCAGACTCTTGAAATTCTCAATTAAATAATTACCCGGAATCATCTTTCCTTTGATAACATCCACACTTTTATTGGTAGCTGCAATCAGCATATAAATCAATGGAAAAACGGAAAGAATCGAAGCTAAAATTAAAAATGCATATTGACCTACTCTTTTTAATTTAATCACGTTTGTCACCTACTTTCATCTGAACAAATGCTAAAACTGCAACTAAAATTAGAATCAAATAAGACATTGCTGCTGCATATCCAAAGTTTGGAACATACTTAAAGGACATATTGTATATGTAATGTGACATCGTAATTGTTGAATTTGCAGGTCCACCAGCCGTCAGATTTACTGATTCATCAAATAACTGAAGTGTTCCGTTAGTGGACATGATTGCGGTCAATAAAATCGTTGGTTTCAACAGCGGAACTGTAATTTTCGTAAAAATCTTAAATGGAGAAGCACCGTCGATTTTGGCCGCTTCATACACCGAATATTCGATATTTTGTAATCCAGATAAGTAGAATACCATGTTGTATCCCGTCCATCTCCAGACCAGAGCTATAATAATTATGATTCTCGCACTGTTTGGATGTGCCAGAAAATTGTATCCTGTATTTAAAAGTCCTAATTTAATTAGAATCGTATTTACAAATCCATCAACTGCAAATAAAGATCGGAAAATAATCGCATAAGATACTAGTGACGTTGCACAAGGAAGGAAAATCATTGTACGAAATAATCCTTTACATCTTAAATGCTTGTCATTCAGCATCGAAGCTAAAATCAATGCAAGTATTAACATAATCGGTACTTGAATAATTAAATATAAAAATGTATTTTTTAAAGACTGCATAAATACGGCATCCTGGAACATACGAACATAATTGGTAATACCAGTCCATGTCATATTTGTACCAATGCCCGTTTTAAAGGAAAGAATTAATGCCTTAAGCATTGGCAAAAAACTCATAAGAGCAATCATAATCGCTGCCGGTGCCAGAAAAAACCAACCGGATAAATTCTGTTTTTGATTTAAATTCATTTTCTTAGGCTTACTCACAGTAGTGCCTCCTTTTTAGAAAGGGGGAACTTTCCTTGGAAGGTTCCCCTCTTTAAAGTAATGGAAAATTTTTGATTTGCTATTTACCCATTGCAAAGTTTACAGTATCCTGTGCGGTTTGGATCTCAGTATCAATATCTGCTCCGGAAATAATATTTGTGATTGCTACTGCTACTGCATCACGAGCTTCATAGTAATAAACGCCTGTATTGTTGCTTGGTGTCTTTCCTGCAAACTCTGTAATTTTTGCAAATACAGTATCCCCACCGAAGAATTCAGAAGGTTGCGAATAAACATCTGATTCTGCCGCTGGCAAATAAGTTGCAAGCGCACCTGAGCTTGGAAGAATCGTTTCATAAAGTGCAGTGCTTCCAGCAAATGTTTTGCTTAAGAAGTCATAAGCCAAATCTGTGTTTTTGCAATTCGAGGTTACTGCCCAGCTGGAACCACCATTGTTTGAATAGTTGGTAGCGCCATCTACATTATCTAATTTTGGCATATCTGTAATAGCCCATTTACCAGACTGATCTGCTGCTGTCTGAATAGAAGCCATAATCCAGCAGCCATTAATTGTACCAGCTACAGTTTCACTATTTAATGTTCCAACATATTGATCCCAATCATTTACTTCAACTAATACGCCAGCTTCTACTAATGACTGATAAGTTGCCATAACTTCTTTTAAAGCTGCATTGTCAACAAGAGTAGGATTTCCTTCTGCATCGAATAAAGAAGCACCAGCGGATTGTAACATCATCATGATAACATCTGATTCGCCAGCCTGACAGGAAAGTAATGGTTTACCTGTTTTTGCTAATACATCTTTTCCTTTTTCAAGATAATCAGACCATGTAATGTCTGTGAAATCATCTATGGTATATCCAGCTTGTTCCAGGATATCTGTTCTGTAGCAGGCAATAACCGCACCATTATCAAATGGAACACCATAATTTTTACCATCTACTACAGAATAAGCCGTTTTTGCTTCTGCAAATTTGGTAAAGTCAACGCCTGAACCTGTAATATCTGTAAATGCATCTGGATAAGAAATAACATTTTTCTGGAATGCATTATCCTGCATTAACATGATGTCCGGTAATGTGGATAAATCTCCTGATGTAGCTGCTGTCGTAAGTTTTGTCTGAATATCAGCCCAAGGTGTTTCTACAACGTTTAGATTAAAATCTGGATTTTCCTGTTTGTAAACTTCTGCTGCCTGCTCCATTGCATACATATTGAATGCCGGATCCCAGCACCAAACGGTTAAACTGTTGTCACCACCTGTTGCAGCGGCTGCTTCTGTACCCGCTTCTGCTGTTTCCGTAGCGGCTGCTTCTGTTGAAGCGGTATCTCCTGTTGTTGCACTGCTGCCACATCCAGCAAGTGAAGCTGTTACTGCAGTTGCCAATAATACTGCTAAAATCTTTCTTTTCATGTTTCTTGTCCTCCCATATTGTTTTGGTGATAATTTGTGTTCAAAAACGAAAACAACTTTCTTATGTAGTCATTTTCCGTCAATATGTATGTTTTTTCGTTTTCAAGCAATTTGTTTATGTACAAACTATACCATCTCATTTAACTTCTATGTTATTATATACAATTGAAAAACACGCAAATTCAACCATGTTCTTAGTCGAATTTGCGTGCCATAATATAGTACCTTTCCAAATACTTTCCTTTAAACATTCCCCATTACATAGGAAAAACGCTCTCCCGAGCGTTTTTCAATGTGAAGCTTTAATAATTCTTGACATGGTACTTTCATGTCTTAGAATTATTCTTCACATTTTACCACCCTTTGAGTGCGGAGATTTTGTAGTTGAGCAACTTGCCTTCGTAATTTTCCGGATGTGTCTTCCATTGGTATGGAGTGATTCCCAAAATACGTTTGAAGTTGCGATTAAAAGTTGATGCTGTCTGGAATCCACACTTAATAGCAACAGTTTCCATGGAATCTCTATGCTTCTTCATATATTCACATGCCATCTGAATGCGAACCAGATTAATATACTCAACCGGTGTCATATTCATATTTCGTTCAAATAATCGCCGAAAGTGGGTTTCGCTCATATGACAAATATCTGCTAATTCTTTTACCGTAATTTCTTTATCAAAGTCATCACTTACATAGTCCAGTGCTTTTGCTATTTGCGTGATACTTGTCATCTGGTTGCGTACCTTATCCGTTCCGTTTTTATTCATACGTGCAATGCCCAGCAGTAAGGATTGCAGCATTCCGCGTACCGTTTCCACATAAAATTCTCTTTTATCACGCATTTCATCACAGATGTTGAGTATCATGCGGGCAAGCTCTGGATTTTCCTCTTCTGTCACAAAGTTCGGTTTATAATTAATTCGTTTGATAATGTCTTCTGCAAAAAGTGGATTGTCCTGATATGTACTATGTAGAAAATTCTCTACATCAATAAACAGATACTCCCAACGACTAATTGTTTCAAGGTCACTATTCGTCGTATGTGGGTAATTCTTGGGAATTACGGAAAACATTTTGCCGTCAAAACGTCTTGAAGCCTCATCCAATACCAAATCACCAGTTCCACCATAGCAATACCCTATTTCCAGATAATTATGAAAATGCAAAAAGTCAATTCCGGCACCATAATTCTGCACCCACTTCTCTCCGAGTAATGCAAGCAGCGGCTGATTCTGCGGTATCTCGTAATAACGGAACTCTAATTTATCCTGTCTTCTTTTATTCATCCCGTCCTCCTTCGCGTATGAAACCTGCTATGCAGTCTGCTTTCGTCTACACACCTGCATAATGTGAAAAGACTAAAAACAGCGCTTCTTTCCTTCTTCCTTACACTGCACTTTTCCTTTTCCCCCAATGCATTGATAGCATACTTCATTTACCAGCTCCTGATCATCGAAGTAGGCATTCAAATTCTCAATCGTAGTTTCTGCAATATTTTCCAATGCTTCTTCTGTTAAAAATGCCTGATGAGAAGTAAGTATTACATTCGGCTTGGAAACGAGCAATGACAGTACATCATCCTTGATTACCGTTCCCGAAAAATCTTCAAAAAATAAATTTGCTTCTTCTTCATATACATCTAAACCGGCACCACGAATGGTTTCTGCATTTAGTGCTTCTAATAAAGCCTCACTGTCTATCAGAGCCCCACGTGATGTGTTTACAATGAATGCACCCTTTTTCATTTTTGAAAACGCTGATGCATCTAAAATATGATGTGTCTGCTCCGTCAACGGACAATGCAGGGAAATCACATCACTTTCCTTTAAAAGGGTATCCATGTCTACATATTCGATTCCCTTATCCTTTGCCGGATATAAATCATATGCAATCACACGCATGCCATAGCCACGGCAAATGTCAATAAACGCCTGTCCTATTTTACCGGTACCAATCACACCTGCTGTTTTTCCATGTAGATTAATTCCCGTCAACCCCACCAGGCTAAAATTAAAATCACGTGTACGATTGTAGGCTTTATGAATTTTACGATTTAAGGTCTGTAACAGTGCCATCGCATGCTCGGCAACTCCATTCGGTGAGTATGCCGGTACACGTACAACATTAATCTTCCCGAAAGCTGCTTTGAAATCTACATTGCTATATCCGGCACAGCGCATAGCCAATACCTTTACCCCTGCTCCATAAAGCGTTTCAATTGCTTCTTTGCTGATATCATCATTCACAAATGCACATACTGCCTCGCAGCCCTTTGCAAGCTGTGCCGTTTGTGCTGTCAGTTTATTTTCAAAATAAACCATTTCATAAGGAGCTGTTTGTTTTGCATTGACTGCATCAAAATATTCCTTATCATATGGCTTTGTATCAAATAATGCTACTTTTCTCATACTTAGCTCCCATCTGCGACCTTTAGTCGCGTACAAATTGATATCCTGCATCGGTAACCGCAGTTTCAAGCACTTCCGTGGATATCTCTTTTTCCATTGACACCGTTGCTGTCTTTGCTTCCAGATTTACCTCTGCTTTTGTAACACCCTCTAAAGCATTTAAGGCATCCTCCACTCTCTTTTTACAATGTTCACACATCATTCCTTCTATTTTGATTGTTCTTTCCATTTGATTATCCTCCTCTTTTTCACTCATTTTCGAACTTCCATGATTTGGTTGAAAGAATCGTAACCGCAGGGCATTCAGGACAACACATACGCTGCTAAGGCTCATTGCTGCTGCTCCAAACATTGGGCTTAATTTCACTCCAAACACCGGATATAATAATCCGGCTGCCAGCGGAATCCCAATGCTGTTATAGAAAAATGCCCAGAATAAGTTCTGTTTAATATTTCGTATAACGGCTTTACTAAGTCGAATGGCACTTACCGCATCTAATAAATCATTGCGCATAAGTACCGCATCTGCACTCTCAATTGCTACATCGGTTCCGGCTCCAATTGCTATACCCACATCTGCTCTCGCCAATGCCGGTGCATCATTAATCCCGTCCCCTATCATGGCAACCCTGTGTCCTGCCTGCTGCAGTGCTGCAATATGCTTTTCTTTGTCCTCCGGCATCACTTCTGCAATTACCTGTGGAATATGCAAACGCTTCTGTATTGCCTTCGCTGTTCTTTCATGATCCCCTGTCAACATAATAACATTGATGCCCATTTTTTCAAATAGGTAAATTGCTTCTTTGCTAGTTTCTTTTTCGCTGTCCGCTACTGCTATTATACCCAATAGTTCTTCATTTCTTGCAAAAATTAGTGGTGTCTTTCCTTCATCTGCTAATTGATTCAGAGTATTCTTTCCTTTTTCCACACTGATGCCATGCTCCAGCATAAGTGCTTCATTCCCTGCATAATAGGTATCCCCGCCATATACTGCCCGAATCCCTCTTCCAAACAGGGCTTTGAAATCCTCCATCTGCACTGCTTCTATTCCCTTTTCCCTGGCATATTCCATAATTGCCTCAGCAAGCGGGTGTTCACTTCCCTTTTCCATCCCTGCCGCAATCTTCATGAAAGCTGATTCTTCCATATGATAGCTTATAATATTGGTTACCTTTGGCTTTCCTTCCGTGATCGTACCTGTTTTATCCATTACAACCGTATCAATATTGTGTGCTGTTTCCAGGGCTTCTCCTGATTTTATTAAAATACCGTTTTCCGCACCCTTGCCGGTTCCTACCATAATCGCTACCGGTGTAGCCAGCCCCAGTGCACAAGGGCAGGAAATAACCAGAATCGCAATTCCAATGGAAAGAGCAAACTCGAAGCTTGCCCCCACAAGCACCCATACAATTGCTGCAAGCAGTGCTATTACCATTACCGTTGGAACAAAAATCCCAGATATTTTATCTGCCATCTTTGCAATTGGTGCTTTGCTGGCACTCGCCTCTTCTACCAGTTGAATAATCTGCTGTATCGTCGTATCCTCACCGACCTTCTCTGCGCGTGCCTTGATAAACCCAGTTTTATTTATCGTGGCAGATACGACCTTATCCCCTGCCTGCTTTTCTACAGGTATACTTTCTCCCGTAATTGCCGCTTCATCTATGCTCGTCGTACCCTCGATTATCACACCATCTGCCGCAACACTTTCGCCCGGACGTATGAGGATAATATCCCCAACAGCCAGCTCCTCTACCGGGATAATTATTTCTACCCCATCACGCTCCACACTCGCCTGCTTTGGTGCCAGGTCTATCAGTTTTTCAATTGCTGCACTTGTCTTTCCCTTTGACTTGCTCTCCAGAAATTTACCAAGTGTAATGAGCGTAACAATCATACCTGCTGACTCAAAGTAAAGGTCCATACTGTACTGGCTTACCAAATCCATGTTGCCATGTCCCAATCCATACCCTATTCGAAAAATTGCAAATACCCCATACACACAGGCAGCACCAGAACCAATGGCAATCAGACTGTCCATATTTGGGCTTCCATGCAATAAATTACGAAATCCATTCTTATAATATTTTTGATTCAAATACATGATTGGCAATAGCAGTAAAAACTGTGTAAAAGAAAAAACTACTGCATTTTCATTCCCATGAAACAGGTATTTTACAATTGCAGGCACCGGTATACCAAAGAATTCATAGAGCATGTGGTGCATGGATACATACATCATTGGAATCAAAAATATAAATGACCACAGCAATCTTGTTTTCATATCCTGAAATTCTTTTTGTGCCTGCTTGTTTTTCCCATTTGCGCCTTCCTTATTGCTCATATTCATTGCGCTGCTATTCCCAGTACCACCTTGCTCTGCACTACTTTTACCTGCTGACCGCGCACCATAGCCCGCCTTTTCTACCGCTTCTATGATTTCTCCCTGCGTAAGTTTGTCTTCCTGATATTGCACCTGCATACTGTTCGTTAATAAATTTACACTTGCTTCATTGACTCCCTCTAACTTGCTGACACTTTTCTCCACCCTGCTGGAGCATGCCGAACAAGTCATTCCAGTTACGTCATACTTTTCCTTTTTCATTACTTCAAATCCTTTCCACTACTTCATTAATTTTTGAAGTGTAATACAGAGCTCGTCTACTACGTCATCGTTCCCTTCTCGAATATCCTCTACCGCACACGACTTAATATGCTCTGCCAGAAGTACTTTATTAAATGCATTCAATGCAGAACTGATTGCACTGACCTGCGTCAATATATCCACACAATACCTGTCTTCCTCCACCATTTTACGAATACCACGTACCTGTCCTTCTATCCGGTTTAAACGTGTAACCAAATCCTTATATTCTCTTCCCTCTTTATCCCGCATCTTGTGCTTCTCTCCACAACAGCCATTTTCTTCTATTAATTCCTTTTTTTGATTATTCATAGTAATCCCCTTTTCCTGATAAAATCATTCTTATCCTGCAACTTTCCCTTTTCGTTCATAGCTATACTTTGCATTATACCCCAACGGGGTATCCGTTACATTTACAATATACCCTGTCAGGGTATATGTCAATTGTTTTCTATCTCTACTTTTCCACCTGAAATTCCATAATAAAATAGCGAACAAGTTCGCATTGGAAAAAGCTCCGCTTTTTCTGCCTAACACTACACTGGCAGGAGCAATTTCCTATTACATAAAAAAACCTCTAAGCAATTATTTGGCAAATGCTTAGAGGTGATGCTATTATTTTTATTTAACCGTGATATTCACCGGAATACTGCACCAGAGTAACATCCTTTACTTTATCCATTGCACGTATCGTTTCCGCAAACTCAACTTCTGTATCCCTGCAGGACAATTGAATCGTAGTTTCTGTTTCTTCATTTCTCATTACCTTCGATTTTAAGGAATGACGAATCATTTTCATGCAGTCTTCTACTTCTTTATCACAATCTTCTGTACTATGTATGATTAAAATGTAGGATTTCAGATTCATAACTCTCGCATGGAACAGTGCTATCAGACAAATCATGATAATAGCTGCGCAGATTGCCAGGATATACATGCTGGCGCCTACCGTAATACCTGTGGTAATTGACCAAAATAAATAAAGTAAGTCTGACGGTTCCTTTACTGCTGTTCGATATCTTACGATAGACAGCGCACCAACCATACCAAGGGAAATAACTACATTGGTACTGATTGCAAGCGTTACCATACAGGTCAGTACACACATTCCCACTAATGTCATTGCAAAAGACCTGCTATAAATAACACCCTGGAAATATTTCTTATATACATAATAAATCAACATTCCCATAACTAATGCAATTGCAAGGTCTACCATAATGGTTAAAATTGTACTGGTTGATATTGCCTGATTATACATATCAGATTCCAGCACGGACTTCTTAATCATATCTTTTACACTCATTTTACTTCTCTCTTTTCTTATATTTTAAATATTTTAAAACAATTATATACAAAGCCAATCTGGAATGTTTCTATGAAGGAGCGTTTGAATGCGTTGGTACTTATGTAGCGTATTATGCTACATTATGTACCACTACGCATGAAACCGAGCGAGAGCGCCTCCTAAATAGAAACGTTCCAGATTGGCTTTGTATATAATCATTCATTTTAAATATTTGTACTACATCAAACTCATTTTTTTATCATAACACATACAATATTTGGAGGCTGACGTATACTCTCCACTCTCCTGCGGCAAAATGTTTTTCACAATCTGTGGCAGGCATTCTGTGTATTTCACTTCCATAATCAAACGGTCACCCTGCATTGTTTCGGCCATTGGAATATTACAGTCAAATAAATCAAAGCTTCCGAGTCCTGCACGTACATGCATATCAAAGGTAACTCTTACTGTTCCCACATCATAAATATATGGAACGCGGTCATAATCAACAATTACTTTTGGACGTAGCAAATCACTCATACATGCTACATAGAACCGGTGGCAAATAGCTTCTTCACGCTGCAACAGGAATGCATAATCACCTGACAAAATACGCTCTACCTCTTCCCGCACCAGATTTGCTGACTCTTTATATATGTAATTCCCCTGCTTATTCTTACATTCCAGTTTAATAACCTTATCGCTGAAATCATAAATGCGTATTCGATATTTTTTGCGGCTAACCGTTCCTATTAGTTTTTCTTCATAGGCACTATTCCAATAATCATCAAAATACAGACTTCGTATCATATATCCTGTACTTCCTGCATGGGGATCCATATGAAGTATCTCTTTCATGCGAGCAATTTGAAGTTCCTTCTCGCTATAGCTAATCTCATATTTCAATTCATGGCGAAAGATTGCTCTTTCTTCTTTCACTACTCCACCCCGCTTTGCCATTTATTTACATGTACTAGAATAATAACTTTTTATTAAGTTGTCAAATTAAATAAATATAAATAATAAATGAATAAATATAAACAAAAAAAAAGCTATAGTATAAATTTACTTTTAACTTTGACACATGCCTTTGCTTTTGATAAAGTATAAGTGAAAAGTTTGATTACCAAAGTGGAGACTGGAGAAGATAATGGCAGTAGTATCGAGTTGTGATAGTTGCAGTAACTATGTCTATGATGAGGAAGGTGAATATTATGTGTGCGGAGTCGATTTGGATGAAGATGAAATGCAGCGTTTCCTGTCGGATACTATGCAGAGTTGTCCCTATTATCAATTAGACGATGAATATGCTATTGTACGCAAACAAATGTAGCTACTGGAAAATAAAAATGCTGAAAAGAGCAACCATACCTAAATTGGTATGCTGCTCTTTTCGTCATTCTTATCACATTTTTAATTCTATACCAGAACCAATGCTTCTGCGTATTTCTTGATATTGGAAGCATTCACAAATTTCTTATGCTCGTCCCCATTTACTACGACAAGTGTTGGTGCCTGCATTACGCCATAGCGTGTTGCTAATTCTACATTTTCCTCTGCGTCGATGAGTACATAATTCTCATCCTTCAAATAACCTTTTGCCAGCTTACAATTTGGGCAGGTTTTGGTTGTGAATAAATATTTCACATTCCTTGGCTCCTCTACTGAAACAGTGACATTTGTGTCATAATTTGACAAGGTAACGACACTTGTAGATGGTCTTTTAATAGAAGAGTTTGCGATATCATATTCCGTCCTGTTTGCATATTCCTGTAATTTGCCATCATTCCAGTTTTGTACTGGTCTGTAATAGCCCGTGATACGACTATATACTTCTGTTCTGGCACCACAGATAGGGCATTTCAATTGTTCTCCAGATAAATAGCCATGTTCCTTACAAATAGAATAAGTTGGTGACAAAGTATAATAAGGCAATTTGTAATTTTCCGCAATTGTCTTAACAAGACTTGCTGCTGCCTTCCAGTCTGGAAGCTTCTCTCCTAAGAACGCATGAAATACCGTTCCCGAAGTATACAGCGTCTGCAAACCATCCTGTATATCCAATGCATCAAATATATCTGTTGTATAATCTACTGGCAGATGTGAAGAGTTGGTGTAATAAGGAGCATCTCCCGGATGTCCTGCGGTCTTAATTGCTGGCCATTTTTTCTTATCATGTTTTGCAAGACGATACGTCGTACTTTCTGCCGGAGTCGCCTCTAAATTGTATAAATCGCCATATTCCTCCTGATAATCCGATAAACGGTTACGCATATAATTCAATACTTCTTTGGAAAACTCCTGAGTTTTCTCCTCTGTCATGTCCGCGCGCAGCCAGTTTGCATTTAAACCAACCTCATTCATTCCAATTAAACCAATGGTAGAAAAATGATTTTCAAAGCTTCCTAAGTAGCGTCTGGTATATGGGTACAATCCTTCCTCCAGTAATTTTGAGATAACGCCACGCTTGATTTTAAGGGAACGTGCAGAAATATCCATCATTTTATTTAAACGTTTGTAAAAATCATCCTTGGTAGCAGAGAGATAAGCAATTCTAGGCATATTAATCGTAACAACTCCTACACTTCCAGTGCTTTCGCCAGAACCAAAAAATCCACCTGTTTTCTTTCTCAATTCTCTAAGATCCAAACGCAGACGGCAACACATACTACGTACATCGCTTGGTTCCATATCGGAATTAATATAATTTGAAAAATATGGTGTACCATATTTGGAAGTCATTTCAAATAATAACCTGTTATTCTCATTATCCGACCAGTCAAAATCCTTTGTAATGGAGTATGTTGGAATCGGATATTGGAATCCGCGTCCATTTGCATCACCCTCTATCATAGTTTCAATAAAAGCTTTGTTTACCATATCCATTTCTTTTTTACAATCTTTATATTTAAATTTCATTTCCTCGCCGCCGATAATAACTGGTAACTCAGCCAAATCATTTGGAACTGTCCAATCCAGTGTAATATTGGAAAATGGTGCCTGAGTTCCCCAGCGGCTCGGTGTATTTACACCATAAATAAACGCTTCTATACATTTCTTTACTTCGGGATAAGTTAAATTATCTACTTTTACAAATGGTGCCAGATAAGTATCAAAGGAAGAAAAAGCCTGTGCTCCTGCCCATTCATTTTGCATAATTCCAAGGAAGTTTACCATTTGATTGCATAATACAGATAGATGCCTTGCAGGTGCAGAGGTTATCTTACCAGTAATTCCACCAAGTCCTTCAGAAATCAGCTGTTTCAAAGACCAGCCTGCACAGTAGCCTGTTAACATGGATAAATCATGAATATGAATATCTCCATCTCTATGTGCTTCCGCAATCTCATCATCATATATTTCAGAAAGCCAGTAGTTCGCTGTTACTGCACCGGAATTACTGAGAATCAATCCACCTACAGAATAGGTAACGGTAGAATTCTCTTTCACACGCCAGTCCTCTACTTTAACGTAATTATTAACGACATCCTTGTAGTCTAAGATTGTAGACCTCATGGTTCTCATTTTTTCTCTCTGTTTACGATACAGAATATAAGCCTTCGCTGCTTCCGTATATCCTGCCTGCTCCAGAATTTTCTCTACACTATCCTGAATATCTTCTACATGGATAGTGCTGTCCTTTACCTTCTCCTGAAAATCTGCTGTAACCCTCAAAGCCAGCAAATCTACAATATCATTATTATACTGCACATCTGTTGCATTAAAAGCTTTCATGATAGCATCGTTAATCTTGGTTAAATTAAAGCCTGAATCTCTTCCATCTCTCTTAATAACGCTGAACATCAAACTTTCTCCCTTCTCATTTGGAACTCTCGCTTTTTACGTTTACATAAAGTAGTAAATCGCCACTAAAATAATTGTATCATTCCCAAAATGGAAAGTCAATCTAAAAACACAACATATTGTGTTTACATAATCCCTTTTCCATAATATGTTGTGGTTTCAAAGTACCAGTCCTTGTGCAATTTTCATAAATTCTATTCTATATTTTCGTAACATATCGCCACTTGACGTTATTATTATCGTTATTAGCGCGTTTGTAAAAATTCATATTCACGTTGCGCATTTGTGTCATCTGGATAAAGTTTCAGATATTTTTCCATATTCACTGTCGCCTGCTTATATTCACCTAAGAATTCATAAGCGACGATTTCATTATATTTTATTGTTTGTGTCAGGCTATTGTTTTCTACCTGCAATGCTGCTTGAAAAGCATCTAATGCCGCCTGATAATCCATCATCTGTAACTTACATAATCCCAGCTGATTGTATACTTCTACCTGCGTAGTATCATCTTTCAGATAATCTGTATACACACTTGCTGCATAATTATAGTCCCCAAGCTTTTCATAGGTTTTCCCAAGCATCAGAATGACATTTGCATCCTTTGCCGCTTCTGTTCTTGCTTCTTCTAATTCATTGCGGGCATTATCATAATCCTGTAAATAGTAATGAATACGTCCCTTATTATAATTAGACATCGTAGCACTGTCATGGTCCAAGACATTCTTCAGGTAGCCTTTTCCTTCCTCTGCATAGTTATTCTTTTCGAAGCTCTGATAAATATGAATGTACATATCATAATCTGTTTTCGCAATATCCATTGCCTTCTCAAAATCAGCTACCGCTGCATCATGGCTTCCATCATCTAATTCGACACTTCCCCGTAGATAATAGGCATCGGCTTCTTTCGGTTTTAACGCAATAATTGAACTATAAACGTTAATCGCTTTCTTATACTGACTGGTCTTATAGTAGGCAGTTGCAAGATAATAATTCATGTCATATGTAACACTGTCCGGTCCGGTTTTATTATAGGCAATGGCTTTTAAGAAAGCATCGATTGCATCCTCATATTGTACCAGTCCCATATAAGCAATTCCCTGTCCCCTGTAAATAAGCTGTTGGTCTTCTCCATTTACCAGCGCTTTCTCAAAGCTGTCCAAAGCACCATTGTAGTCCTGACTTTCAATGGCTTTCATTCCCGCATCTACATTTTCACTCTTTTTTTGCAAACTACATCCGGTCAATGTCCCCGCAATGCCTATCACGATAAATAAGCATACTATTTTCTGATTTACTATCCGCAGATATCTATTTCTATTTTGAATTGGTTCCTTCTCACCTTTATATTTATTCCACATTTTCTTTTTACACCCATCTGTCTGCTTTAGCAGACTCTTTTAATCAATATGTGAAATGCTCTTATTTCACAATACACCCATCTGTCTGCTTTAGCAGACTCTTTTAATCACTTTCCTTTTTTAGTATAGCAAACTCTTTCTCTTTTGTCATCGAACTCCTGTCAAATCTTTGATGACTTCCCCTGCCAGAATCAGACCTGCTACGGAAGGTACAAATGCATTACTCCCCGGAATTGCTCTGCGTTCCGTACATTTGCGAATGGCACCCGGTGGGCAGATACAGTGTTCTTTGCAGCTGATTGCCATATCGTCAATTGGTTTTTTCGCCAGCTCTTTGGAATAAACCACCTTTAACTTTTTCACATGACGTGCTTTCAATTCCCTGCGCATTACCTTTGCCAGCGGACATACACTTGTCTTATAGATGTCTGCTACTTCAAACATGGTCGGATCCAGTTTGTTTCCGGCACCCATGCAGCTAATGATCGGTGTTTCACATGCCTGTGCCTGTAATACTAATTCTATTTTTGCTGTTACTGTATCAACCGCATCTACAATATAATCATATTGTGTGAAATCAAATTCCTTTGCAGTTTCCGGCAAATAAAAGCATGCGTGCGTGTGAACGGTTGCATTGGGATTAATATCAAGAATACGTTCTTTCATAACGTCTACTTTTTTCTTTCCAACGGTACTTCTAGTTGCAATAATCTGCCTGTTTATATTCGTCAGACAGACCTTGTCATCATCTACAATTGTAAGCGTACCCACGCCGCTTCTTGCCAACGCTTCTACGGTATAGCCCCCTACTCCACCGATTCCGAATACGGCTACCCTTGCCTCAGCAAGCTTTTCCATTCCCTCTGTACCAAATAATAATTCTGTTCTCGAAAATTGATTTAACATATATATTCCCATCTGCGACCTTTGGTCGCGTACAAATCAATAGTGTGAAATAATTGTCAAATTATTTCACTCTTGCTCCTATATTTCAGCCTCATCTCCCAGGTAGAAGTGCTAAATTCTTTATTCTTTATTTTTTTTAGTATACCAAGCTTCTACTTTCTTTTCAATCTTTTTCCTAGTCACTCACTAGGTTATGTTCCGGGTGCCCGTTTTTTGAATTGGACGGAAACAAGGTTTTTCTGCTGCCCCAAAAGAGCCACCCGATGTTAGAATCTGTTCTTCTAACATTGAATGGCTCTTCCTTTTTATTCTTTTGTGGTCGTTTCTTCTGTTGTTTGTTCCACCGCAGATTCTGTTTTCATTTTGGCTGGGGCTTCACCCTCAGGTGGCTGACCGCCGCCGTTGATAACCTGTAATGTAATAACATTTCCATCGGTATCATATAGAAGCGAAACAATCGAACCTTCTGAAATATCATCTATGCTTCCTTCTGTGCTGCCTGATGCTTCCTGCACCTCGATTGTCACCAAGTCATCTATGGTAATGGTTACTTCCTCTCCGCTTGCCTCAAATGGCATCTCCAGCTTGTCACCACTTGGTGCTTCTCCTTCTGGTTTCTCGCCGCTCGGTGCTTCTCCGAGTTTCATTTCTCCTAAAGCTACCGTAATTGTATCTCCATCAATTGCCGTTACCTTACCCAGCACAAGTTCACTGTCGGAGCTTACTTCTGTATTTTTCTCTGTAATATTTCCCTCTGTGGTACTTTCTTCCGGCTCATTTGTAGTAGTGGTTTCCTCACTTATAACAGTTGCCTCCTCTGTGGTTGCTTCTTTTGCACAACCTACCAGTGACAGGGCAAGTATGGTAACACACGCCATAATCAGTTTTTTCTTCATTATAAACATCCTTTCTAAAATTTTATATGCGAAGTTTTCCTTCACGATTATTCTTATTTTAGAATGAATGTGTATCTATTTTGTGAAAAAGCTGTGTAGGTTTTATGAATTACCCGTTTGCTGCATCAAGGCATTGAACTGCTCTTCCGGAAGTGGTCTGGAAAAATAAAATCCCTGTACATTTTCACAACCAATATCACGCAGGAAATCCAGCTGTTCTTTCGTTTCGACTCCTTCTGCAATCAACTCCATACTTAAAGATTTCGCCATATGTATAACACTAATCAGTACACTCTCTGCTCTCTTAGAGGTACCGATTCCATTAATAAATCCCATATCCAGTTTCAACGTATCTGATGGAATATCTTTTATCATATTGAGTGATGAATAGCCGCTTCCAAAATCATCTGTTAATATTTGGAAGCCTTCCCCCTGAAGCTGTTTCATTATTTCCAGTAATTTACATGGATTATCTACATAGGCACTTTCTGTAATTTCTAATTTGAGTAAAGAGGGCTCCAAATCGTATTTCTCTATCAATGCTTTAAATCGTTCACACAGATTGGAATCATACAAATTCATACGTGATACATTAACAGAAATAGGCACTTGTCTCCCCCCCTGTTTCTTATTCCTACTCAAGAATCTGCAGGTTTCTTCCCACACATAGGCATCCAATTTTGTAATGAAACCATTTCTTTCAAAAAGCGGAATGAATTTTCC
>JAQUYA010000038.1:0-2458 GCA_028692055.1 Lachnospiraceae bacterium
GCTTCATCTAAGATAATATATGCATTATCCAATGTACGTCCACGCATATATGCCAGTGGGGCTACTTCTATCAGACCCTTTTCCATATTTTTGGCAAAACTCTCTGCACCCATGATTTCATATAAAGCATCATACAAGGGTCTTAAATACGGGTCTACTTTGCTCTGTAGGTCGCCCGGAAGAAAGCCTAGCTTTTCTCCTGCTTCGATTGCAGGTCTGGTTAATATAATACGCCCCACTTCATTATTTTTAAAAGCAGTAATCGCCATTGCCATTGCAAGATATGTCTTTCCGGTGCCAGCAGGTCCGAGTCCAAATACA
Organism: Lachnospiraceae bacterium; assembly: GCA_028692055.1. GTDB lineage: Bacteria > Bacillota > Clostridia > Lachnospirales > Lachnospiraceae > SZUA-378. The sequence goes on from JAQUYA010000038.1 coordinate 322, forward strand.
ATCATTTTTTCCCGAATAGCATCTACATATTGCTTCTGTCCCAGTGTCTTTGGCTTAATAGGTTTTCCACTGACCGTATGGCAGATACAGTCTCCATCTATTTCCAGCAATGAATTTTCTATATTTTCCTTATTCATGGTAATGGCATAATCTACATTCTGTTCCTGAATATCATTTCCTCTTATGGATAATTCTGCCAGCTCTTCTATAATATGTGTAGCCTTTTGCACGGCTTCTTCTGAATCTCCTATAATCTTAATTCCACCATCACGATCTATAATTGTAACTCCAAAATCTTTTTCAATTTTTCTGACATACATGTCATTCTTTCCAAACACATTTTGCATGTGCGTGATGGACATTTCAATATTTTCCTCGTAATCATTCATGCGTATTTTCCATCTCTTCCTGGTTGGGCAGCGTTGAAGCGACGCTTGTTCCTGTCCGTTCAATTACCCGAATAATTCCTATTGCCTGTAGTTTTTCATTAATATTTACTATTTTAACATCTTTTCCTATTATTTGTACCCCTTTTTCCTCTAAAGTTGCAATAAATTCATTTAAATGCTCGGAAAGTATTCTGTTAGCTTCTGTAACTTGGTATTTTCCTGTCTTTAACTGATATTCCCGTACACTTTTTATGCATCCGAAAATAGGAAAATAAAAATTATCTAATACTTTCATCTGTTTTTTTTCTTCATAAACATCATAAGTTTCATATTTTATTTTTGTATGGGGAATTGTATATTCGTGGCTTAAAACTTCAATTGAATATATCCTTTTTTCGTTTTCCGTAAACTTCTTTATCGTATAATTCAAATCGATTTCATCCTGATAGGTATAGTTACATTTCAAATAAATATCCGCATCTGACACACAATATTGATAATGTGAAACAGCTGCATCTTCCCCAATAATCGGGATTAGTCCGGATACTAAAATATCATTCTTTTCAACCATATCACCTATTTTAAATTGTGGTACTCCCTTTCTTGTAACCATTTTAACAATTTCACCCTTTTTACCCGCAATCAAATCTCTTGGTTCTGTTTCTGGATGAGAATCCGCATTTTCTTTATCACTCTCATGTGCTTTATTTTCTATAACCACATTCGTATTTTCTTTTACTTTAATAAAAAGCCTGGTTCCCTTTATCTGAATGGAATCCCAAATGATGATATCGTATCTTCGCCGAATATCTTTTTCCAATTGCTCAATGGGTATTTTTCTTTTTTTAATTCCATATGTAATATCTTCTTCTTTTAAATAATCCATAAATTCTTCGTCCGTTATGCTGCTGTTTCCTATGATTTCAATAGACCAGATATAGTTAGACATTACAATCAGAAAACAAAGACAAATAAAAACTCCTGCAAAAAAAATGCTGCGTTTTTTTATTTTGGGTAACAAAAAAGGTAGTCCATACTTTTGCATGATTACTACCTTTGTCTTGGTTTTTCGTAAAATAGGTTTTAATAAGAAAAACCCACTTATATTAATATGCATAATATAATAATCGCCATAGTTTTCAACATTCCATATCAGAATATTATGGTTGCTGCATAAATTCATAAATCTTTCCGGCGAATATCCCCATACTTTTATAATCAGAAAGCCATTAAAATACCGAAATATACGAAGCACACGCTACCTCTACTCACATTTTTTTAATCCTATATATAATGTATATGCTCTACCTTACCACTTATTTTCATATCTTCATCCGTATAGTAGTCAATGGATAAGTTCATACCCTCAATACAGATTTGACACTTTTTTCCCTGTATTAAAATCGTATCTGACGTATATTCAATAATCCCTTTATAATTTTCGATATAAATATCCTGATTTCCTGTAACCGTGATAATACTGGCTCCCAAGACCAAATCCTTTGGAAGCTGCAGGCATTCTACCATCTGACTCTTTATATTATCCTTTAATTTCAGATTCTTCTTATTCATCCTTTATGATTATCCATTTTCCCGGCATCCATTTATCTGCTTTAATATATGCCATGAAACATCATTATAGAATTTGTCTACATGCCTTTTTGTTACTTATGATAGGGCTCATGATTCATAATGCGATACGCACGATAAATCTGTTCTACCAGAATTACACGCATGAGCTGGTGGGG
>JAQUYA010000038.1:2558-24374 GCA_028692055.1 Lachnospiraceae bacterium
TCAATCTTTTCTCGGCTCAGATTTTCCTTTGACCACAATTTCATTTCTTCTGCAAGTTCTTTTTCTTTAACTGCTTCCTTTGCAATTCGTTTATAGGATTGAAAAGAACTAATTCCCATAATCACAAATATGGTAAATAAAACACCCATAACTACATAGGTTAGTATACCAAAACGGAATGGCAGCACCTCAAGTCCCGCCAATAGTAATACAACTGCACCTATAGCTCCCACACCCACTAACGTATAAGCTGATGTCTTAAAATTCTCTGCCTTATCTGTTTTATTTTCATAGGCAGCACCCATTCCATGCAATGTGCCAAGACCTGCATTTGTGTCCTTTGTAATTTGTTCCTCTACATCTGCAATCTCATTTTCCGTATTTGCCGATTCTTCCTGTAAAAAAATAGCTGCCACCTTTTTTGCTTCCTTGGCATCTGGTTCGGAAACATATAATTCATAGACCTCTTCTTTTTCATCAAATGCAATTTCCCCGGAATTGATATGATTGTATTTTAGAAACTCATTTAATTTAATCATTTCTTCCTCAGATCCAAAAAGAATAGGTTTTGATTTCATTTCTTCCAATGTATCAACTAAATCCACCTTACAATCCGCACAGACTTTGATTCCCTCAATATATTCATTCTTACATACTGGACACCATGGCATATCATTATCCTCCATATTTACAAAAATTATACACAATAATCAAAGCATGCACGGTCACAGGTTACACTCTTTACATAGGCAGAAGCTTTGATATGCTCTGGGTGAATCTGATATGCCTGCAAAGCTTCTACCGTTTCAAAGCTGGAAATCAATGCGATGTCTTTATTGCTGGATTCTAATTCATTGATTACAACATCAAGAGAGATTACACCTTCAGCCTGTTCTTTTACCGCAAGTAAATTCTTTCTAATCGTTGCTCCGGCTTCTTTTCGTTCCTCTGTCGATAATTCTGGTTTAAAATTCCATAATACAATATGATTTACCATATGATTCCACCTTTCTATTTGCTAAGAAAATCTTCTATTCATTCGATAAATATGCATGAATACCTTTAGCTGCTGCTTTTCCAGCTCCCATTGCAAGAATAACGGTTGCAGCACCAGTAACCGCATCACCACCTGCAAATACACCTTCTTTGGTTGTTTTACCAAATTCTTCTTCTGCAACAATACATTTTCTCTTATTGATTTCAAGACCTTCTGTAGTAGATGAAATCAAAGGATTTGGAGAAGTACCAAGGGACATAATTACCGTATCTACTTCAATGGTAAATTCGGAACCAGCGATTTCCTGTGGGCGTCTTCTGCCTGATTCATCCGGTTCACCAAGTTCCATTTTGATGCATTTCAAACCACTTACCCAGCCATCTTCATTTGCAAGAATTTCTGTTGGATTGGTTAGTAAATCAAAGATAATGCCTTCCTCTTTTGCATGGTGTACTTCTTCTGCTCTGGCTGGAAGTTCTTCTTCACTTCTTCTATATACAATATGTGTTTCTGCCCCAAGTCTTAAAGCCGTTCTTGCAGCATCCATAGCCACATTACCACCACCAACTACTGCAACTTTCTTACCACGCATAATTGGGGTCGTACTGTCTTCTTTAAATGCTTTCATCAGATTGCTTCTGGTTAAATATTCGTTTGCAGAGAACACGCCATTGGTCTGCTCTCCCGGAATACCCATGAATTTTGGAAGTCCTGCACCAGAACCAATAAAGACTGCTTCAAATCCTTCTTCGTCCATCAGTTCATCAATCGTGGTTGATTTTCCAATTACCACATCTGTTTCCAGTTTTACTCCTAATGCGATTACATTATCAATTTCCTTTTGTACAACATCTTCTTTTGGCAGACGAAATTCTGGAATACCATAAACCAAAACACCACCAGCTTTATGTAATGCTTCAAAAATCGTTACATCATATCCCAGTTTTGCCAAATCACCTGCACAGGTAAGCCCGGAAGGGCCAGAACCTATTACAGCAACCTTTTTATTCAGCTTTGTTTTTGCACCCTCTGGCTTGATTTCGTTTTCTCTAGCCCAGTCAGCTGCAAAACGTTCTAATTTTCCGATAGAAACAGGCTCCCCTTTGATACCACGAATACAACGTCCTTCACATTGGCTCTCCTGAGGGCAGACACGTCCGCATACCGCTGGTAATGCAGAAGCTTCACTGATAACCTGATAAGCTTTTTCAATATCTCCTGCTTTTACCTGTTCTATAAATCCAGGGATATTGATAGAAACCGGACATCCCTTTATACATTGTGCATTTTTACAATTAATACATCTGGAAGCTTCTTCCATTGCTTCTTCTTTGGTATAACCCAAACATACTTCTGCAAAGTTCGTAGCACGAACCTTTGCTTCCTGCTCCTGAACCGGTACTTTTTTTAATACGTCCATCTTATTTGTCACCTCCGCAATTTCCACATCCGCCATGATGTGTATCTCCTTCTTGGGCTGCTAAGAAAGCGCGGCCTTCCTGTGTCTTATACATTTGCTGACGTTTCATAGCCTGATCAAAATCAACTTTATGTCCATCAAATTCTGGTCCATCTACACAGGCAAATTTCACTTCATCACCAACGGTTACACGACAGGCACCACACATTCCCGTACCATCTACCATAATAGGATTCAAACTGATTACCGTAGGTATGTTTAATTTTTTAGTTGTAAGGCATGCAAATTTCATCATAATCATAGGTCCGATTGCGATGCATACATCATAGGTATTACCATCTGCTACCAAATCTTCAATTACTTTTGTCACAAGACCATGTCTTCCATAGGAGCCATCGTCTGTTGTAATATATAAATTTCCGGCTACTGCTTCCATCTCTTTTTCTAAAATTAAAATATCTTTTGATTTTGCACCAACGATAACATCTGCATCAATTCCATGCTCATGTAACCATTTCACCTGTGGATAAACAGGTGCCGTTCCAACGCCGCCGGCTACAAATAATATTTTCTTTTTTTTCACTTCTTCCAAATCTTCTGTTACTAATTCGGATGGACATCCTAACGGTCCAACAAAATCTGCAAATGCATCGCCGGCTTTTAAGGTCGCCATATGCCTTGTACCTGCTCCAACTATTTGAAATACGATTGTAATAGTCCCTTTTTCTCTATTATAATCACATATTGTCAAGGGAATTCTTTCACTGTCTTCATCGGTACGCACAATGACAAATTGTCCCGGTTGACAGGCTTTCGCTATTCTTTTTGCTTCCACTTCCATAAGGAAAATGTTGTTCGTTAGTTCTTCTGCTTTCATAATCTGATACATTCTTTAAGCTCCTATCTGCGACGTGTAGCCACTTACTACCACTTTATTGCATTAACTCATCATTGCTTATAATACGGGAAATCAATTAAAAATGCAAGTATTGAATTAATATGCACTTACGGTAATATTCCCCTTTATATCTACCTCTGCACGGTTTATCTCACCTGTCACAATATTGATAGCCAGTAAATTTCCAGTTCTTGTCTGTACTGCAAGGGCATCCACATAGCTCTCCGTAATCAAATAATAGGATACATTATTTACCAGAACCGCCGTGTTGCATGTATAAATATACTTTCCTAATCCGTCTGGTGCTGTTCCAGCTGCATCTAATAAATACTGATTGTCCAATAAAAACCGTATCGTAATTGCAATCGCATCCTGTGCACTGAATTTTGCCGCACTTAACTTAAATTCAAAAATTCTTTCCGTGACATCACTTACCGCACCGTCATCTCCATAAGTAACAAATTTAAAGCTACTGGTTCCTAATGGCATGCTAATCGGATTAATGTAGGCGGAACTGTCCTTGGTTGGTATGGTGCCATCTACGGTATAATAGGTGGTTCCGATGTCCGCATTTTTCACCTCAATCATTTGCGGTGTTTTATAGAATCCACTATAAGGTGATACCTCCGGTTTCTTAGGTATGGTAACCTGAATGACATAGCTTTTCTTTGCACATTCACTTATGATGCCATAGTTATTAATGAAAATAGCATTTATATCATAGGTTCCAGGCTCCAGAAAAACAGGTGCTGTATATTCTGTACTGGATTTGGTAGGAACGGTTCCATCCATAGTATAGTATATTTTCCCTGTGGTATTCGCACTTAATTTTAAAGGCACCACTTCGTTATACACCCTGTCCTTCAGACTAAATTCTGGAGGAAATGCAGTAAAGGACTGAAATTGCGTGATAATCTCTGTATCCTTACAGCTTAATAATAAGTCACTGATTTCCTCGTATTGCTTATCGCTTTCATAAATCTTTATGAGTTTCCGATATGCTTCTTCAACCTCTTCATAATTTTCAATGCAGTCCTTCAGGATAATAATTGCATTCTCTGTCTGATTTGCCTTCATATAATAATCTGCCAATAGAACAACATCGTCCGCCGTTCCCCCATCAATAGAAAGCGCTTTTTTCATGTATTGAACCGCATTCGTATAATTTTTCATCTTTGCCGCTTTTGCTGCCTGCTGCACCTGATATTCAAATGAATTATTTCGATATATAAAAATTTGAATCACAAAAAGAAATAAAATAAATATTCCTATCACTGGAATACTCATTTTACGTATTCTTTTTCCTTTTCTTTTTGTATCTGCCAGTTGTTTCTTTTCTAATTGTGAATCTGTATGTTCCACAACTTCTTCTGCAACACCTGTCAGTGTTTCGTTGATTTCATGTTCAAACTCTGGTTCAAAGACTGGAACTATTTGAATCTCAGCTCCACATTCCTCACAGTACAGTTGACCCTCTTTTAGTTCTTTTCCACATTTGGTACATTTCATATCTGATACACCTATCTGTCTGCTTCAACAGACATTCTAATCCAATCTCTCATTGTTTATTGAAGCTTAATTGATTCTACACAATTGTGCATCAGCATTGCAATTGTCATCGGTCCAACTCCACCTGGAACTGGTGTAATTGCACTACATATTGGTGCAACATCGTCATAATCCACGTCTCCGCATAATTTATTATTTTCATTTCTATGAATGCCAACATCAATGACTACCGCACCCTCTTTTACATATTCCTTTGTAATCATTTTCGGTTTTCCAATTGCCACGACCAGTATATCTGCACGTCTGCATACTTCTTTTAAATTCCTTGTGCGTGAATGCGTAACGGTTACCGTACCATTTTCACGCAACAGTAGCATTGCCATTGGTTTTCCGACAATATTACTCCTTCCAATAATCACACATTCTTTTCCTTCTATTTCTACACCAGAACGTTTTAGTAATTGAATAATGCCTGCTGGTGTGCAGGATACAAAACCGAGCTCTCCAATACAGAGCGCACCTACATTTTGTGGGTGAAAGCCGTCCACATCCTTTTTCGGATGAATTGCTTTTAAAATCTTATCTTCATTAATATGTTCTGGTAATGGCAATTGCACCAGAATACCATTTACATCTGCACGGTCATTTAATTCATGAATCATTTCCAGCAGCTTTTCCTCCGATGTATTTTCTTCCAGTTCATACGACAACGAACGAATACCTATAAATTCACAAGCCCTTTTCTTATTATTTACATAAACACTTGAGGCAGGGTCACTACCTACCTGAATAACAGCAAGGCAGATATCTTTGCCTTCTTTTTTCAGTTCTGATACCCTTACTTTTAATTCTTCCTTTATTTGTGCAGAAATTGCTTTTCCATCAATTATTCTCGTCATATATGTCCTCCATTACGTCCTATCATCATGCAATTGTTAAAATAATCCTGTAATAACACCAGCATCATTCACATCAATGTTATTTGCTGCCGGAGCCTTTGGTAACCCAGGCATTGTCATAACTGCACCAGTTAGTACAACTACAAATCCTGCACCTGCAGACACATATGCTTCACGAACAGCCACTTCAAAATCTGCCGGTCTTCCAAGTAATACAGGGTCATCGGATAAGGAGTACTGTGTTTTTGCCATACATACCGGCAATTTCCCAAATCCAAGTTCTTCTAATCGTTCCAATTGCTTAGACGCTGCCGGAGCAAACTGAACTCCCTTTGCTCCATAGATTTCTTTTGCAACTGTTTGTACTTTTTCTTTCAAGGATAATTCATCTTTGTATAGTACTTCAAAGTGGCTTTCCTTCGTTTCTAAGGTATGCAGAACGGCATTAGCCAATTCAATTCCGCCTTTTCCACCCTTTTCCCATACTTCCGAAATAGCGAAATCGCAGTGATTTTTTTCACAGAAATCTTTCACAAAAGCAATTTCCTTTTCAGAATCTGTAATAAATGAATTTAATGTAACAATTACCGGAACTTTATATTTCTGTAAATTTTCCACATGTTTTTCCAAATTTACAATTCCTTTTTTCAAAGCTTCTACGTTCTCGTTGTTTAAATCTGCTTTTGCAATTCCACCATTATATTTTAAAGCTCTGATGGTTGCAACCAGTACAACTGCATCCGGTTTCAATCCTGTCATTCTGCATTTGATATCAAAAAACTTCTCTGCACCCAAATCTGCCCCGAAGCCTGCCTCTGTAATCACATAATCAGCCATGTGCAGTGCAGTCTGTGTAGCACGTACGCTATTACAGCCATGTGCAATATTTGCAAATGGACCCCCATGCACAAGTGCCGGTGTATGTTCCAATGTCTGAATAATATTTGGTTTAATGGCATCTTTTAGCAATGCTGCCATGGATCCAACGGCATTTAATTCTGCAGCTGTTATCGGTTTTCCTTCAAAGTTATAGGCAACTACCATTCTGCCAAGTCTTTCCTTTAAATCCTGCATATCAGTTGCCAGACATAAAACTGCCATAATTTCAGAAGCTACCGTAATTACAAAATGATCTTCTCTTACTACTCCATCCATTTTATTGCCAAGTCCAACGACTACATTACGTAGAACCCTGTCATTCATGTCCAGACATCTTTTCCATACCACCTGTCTTGTATCAATCTGAAGTGCATTTCCCTGTTGGATATGGTTGTCCAATAATGCTGCCAATAAATTGTTTGCAGAGGTAATGGCATGAAAATCGCCTGTAAAATGAAGATTCAAATCTTCCATAGGAACAACCTGTGCATAACCACCACCGGCCGCACCACCTTTTACACCGAAGCATGGTCCTAAGGAAGGTTCACGCAATGCAATGATTGCTTTTTTACCTAGCTGTCCAAATGCCTCTCCTAAGCCAACACTTGTCGTAGTTTTTCCTTCTCCGGCAGGAGTTGGATTAATGGCAGTTACCAGAATAAGTTTACCTTTTGGGTTTCTGCTGACTCGTTCCATGCACTCATCAGATAGTTTGGCCTTATACTTTCCATACATTTCCAATTCATCTGCCTGAATACCAATTGCTTCTGCAACCTCTGTAATCGGTTTCATAACCGCTTCCTGTGCAATTTGAATGTCTGTTTTCATATTAAGCTCCCATCTGCGACCTTGGGTCGCGTATAAATATAAACCAGTCTATACACTTTCTTCAATAAATAACTCAAACTGTTCCTGACTCATTAATACTTTTCTCGGTTTGGTTCCCTCTTCTTCACCCACAACACCAGCTTCTGCCAGTTGGTCCATAATACGTGCTGCACGATTAAAACCTATTTTAAATACTCGTTGCAGCATTCCGATAGATGCTTTTTCCTTTTCGATAATAAACTGTCCAGCCTCCACAAAATAAGCATCTCTTTCTTCTATTGCCCCGCCATTTCCATTACTCATGGAGGAAGTTCCAATATTTGCTATTTTTTCTTCAATGTCATTACTGTATACATTGCCAAGCGCCTGATTTTTTAGGAAATCTACCACATCAGATACTTCCTTATCAGAAACAAAGGCACCCTGAATTCTTGCAGGCTTTGGATAACCCTGTGGGTAAAAGAGCATATCTCCTTTACCGAGTAGCTTTTCTGCACCATTCATATCCAGAATGGTTCTGGAATCCACGCCACTGGATACCGCAAATGCCACTCGACTTGGCATATTCGCTTTAATCAAACCAGTGATGACATCTACGGACGGTCTTTGTGTTGCAATAATCAAATGAATTCCAGCAGCTCGTGCTAATTGTGCCAAACGGCAAATCGCTTCTTCTACTTCACCTGGAGCAACCATCATTAAATCTGCAAGCTCATCTACGATAATTACAATCTGAGGCATCTTTACAGGCGCCTCGGTGTCCCCGTTCTGTGTCATGGTTTCCACCATTTTATTGTAACCTTTCAGGTCACGTACATTATAATCCGCAAATTTCTTATAGCGGTCAGTCATCTCTGCGACACCCCAGTGAAGCGCTGCCGCAGCCTTCTTTGGCTCTGTCACAACTGGAATCAACAAGTGTGGAATCCCATTGTATACACTAAGCTCCACGACCTTCGGATCTACCATGATTAATTTTACATCATCTGGATGCGCTTTGTATAAAATACTCATAATAATCGTATTGATACACACAGATTTACCGGAACCGGTGGAACCGGCAATCAGCATATGTGGCATCTTCCCAATATCCGAAACAATCGTTTTACCACCAATATCTTTTCCGACTGCAAATGCTATCTTGGAATTAAAATTCTTAAATTCTGTTGTATCCAGTAAATCCCGTAAGGAAACCATACTGTTCTCTTTATTTGGAACTTCGATACCGATTGCGGCTTTTCCTGGAATAGGTGCTTCTATACGGATGTCCGTTGCTGCCAAATTCAATTTAATATCATCGGATAAACCGACTATCTTACTCACCTTCACCCCCTGCTCCGGTTGTAATTCATATCTGGTAACGGAGGGTCCCTGGCTGATATCGGTAATCGTAACTTTTACACCAAATGTATTGAGTGTCTGTTGTAAGCGTAGTGCCGTTTCTTTTAAAAGTTTTGTAGAATCTCCTGATTTTGCTTCCCCTTTTTTCAACAAATGCATAGGCGGAAAAATATATTTTTTAGGAACTTTTTTCTCTGCTTTCTGTATATCCCCTGTGATGTCCAAATCCTCGGCCTTTAAGGCTTCTGGTTTCTTCGCTAACTTTGCAACTGGCTTCTCCTGCGCAGATACCTGTGCCGGTTCTGTCTGCTGGTCTTCTTTTCCAATTGGTTGAATTTCTCTATGTATTGTTATTTGTGGCTCCTGGCTTTGAATCCTGTGTGGAAGTTCCACAATATCTTCTTCTATTTCTTTCTCTGAGTCGTTTTCATTTGCCAAAATATCTTCTGAAATACTTTCCTGCTGTATGCCTGTGATATGTATTTTATCAAAATCAAAGCTTTCATCCTCTAAAATGATTTCATGCATATCTTCTTTCTTTTTCGGAATGCTATTTTCTTTCTTATCAATGGCTGTATCCAGCATGACTCCTGATACTTTTTTATCAATCCTGCGGCTTCGTTCCTCCTCATCCAAGGCTTCCTGCTCTAACCTGCTTTCCCGTTCCGCATGTCGTTGCATAGATATTTCTCGCTTTCGTTCAACATCTTCCCGTGCCGTTTCATAAACCTTCTGGCTGCCCTTCTTCACACTCCCCAGAAAAGATTTCTCAGTAATTGCAACAATACATACAATACCAAGTACGATAATAACTAACACGGTTCCCACCATATCAATGAGATGCACCATCGCATAGGCAATGGAACCAAATATCACTCCTCCACCGGCTCTAGTCGTGCTACTGACAGTATAGATTGCAGAAATGCTGTAGGTGCCGTCCGCGGTATTTATATTTCCACTTACCAATTCACAAACAACTCCAATTAAAAATAATAAAATGCCACCTGCAATTAATTTCATAGATGCTATGTAATTGCCTTTATTGACCATGCCAAAGGCAACTGCAATAAAGACCAGAATTGGAACTATATATGCCAATAATCCAAAGATACCAAACATTATACTCCGTATAACATTTCCTACCGTACCGATTAATCCAAAGTTACATAGGAATAAAAGTATTGCAACTGCTAAAATTCCAATTAATAAAATCTCATTTTGTATTTCTCTGTTTACTTCTTTTTGATAATTTCTTCTATTTGAATAAGACCTTTTATTTGCTGACCTGCTTTGTGTCTTTTTTTTCGGTCCCGGTTTTCTTCCCGATTGTGTTGCCATTTTCATAACCTCCACTGTATTTATCTATTCAGATAGTCATACTTATAAAGTATAACATCGATATCTTCAATTGTCATCTTTTTCATTTTTTCAGTGTGAAGTTTTAATAATTCTTGACCTGGTACTTTCATGTCTTAGAATTAGTCTTCACATCTTGCTCAATAAGTTCATGCAGACGGTTCACTGCCTCACGAATTCCTCCTACATGCGTAATAATTCCTTCGTTTACCGCTTCCACACCCACTAATATCGTACCTACATCCTTGCTTAACACTTCTGTTTCCATCATGAGCTTTTCAAATCTATCTGGTAAAATATTAGAATGTGAACATACGAAATTTTTAATACGATTCTGCATTTGCTTAAAATAAGCAAATGTCTGTGGTGCTCCTATTACGGTTCCATTCATTCTTACCGGATGAATAACCATCGTTCCTGAAGGAACGATAAAAGATTCTGTCGTACTGACCGCAATCGGTCCCCCAATGGAATGACTTCCGCCTAATACCAATGATACCGTTGGTTTACTTAAGGAAGCAATCATCTCTGCAATCGCTAACCCTGCCTCCACATCTCCACCCATGGTATTTAATAAGATTAAGACTCCATCTATCTCAGTGCTGTCTTCAATACTTGCAAGTTCCGGTAATATCAATTCATACTTGGTTACCTTCGAGGTTCCACCCAGGTTTTCATGTCCTTCTATCTCACCTATGATAGTTAATAAATGTATTTTATGTCGTTGTGCATTTTGATCCAGTGTGGCTTGTCCACTTTCCTCGATTCGCTCATCTCTGTGTTCTTCCTGATTTTTCTTATTTTCTATGTTTTCTTCTGATCTATCTTCACTTTTTTTATGCTTACTCATCCGACTACCTGCTTTCTATTTTACTTACTTCTAAACATGCCGCTTTAGCAGCACATACAGTCCATGTGAAAAAAACTAAAAGAGGAACTCATCTGCTTCTCCTGATTGAGTTCCTCTTTTATCATATGTAGTCTTTTATTTATTATACATTTTCAATACTAGTTACGATATATTTTTTTCTTTGATAGTTTTTACTAAATGATAAAGCCCTTTACTCCGGCAAATCATAATTATCTTCGCCTTCATTTTCCAAATCATAATGCATCATTTCATTCTCCGGTACAAATGCATAATCCATTTCTTTCCGCTCGTGTTTCTTTGGTAACGGAAGTGGATTAGGGATTGGAATAAAGTTTGGTTTTGCTGCTACTGTTTCGCTTGTTGTTACTACTTCTTCCTTTGTTACTACTTCTTCCTTTGCTACTGTTTCGTCTATTTTTACTGTTTCTTCCTTTGTTACTGTTTCGTCTGCCTCTGCTATTATTGCATTTCTAGATGCTTTATCATCCGTGCATAAGCTTTTTAAAGACACTCCCGCAATCATTACCCATGCAAAAACAAGTAATAACTGATAATCTGCTTTTGTGCCAAAGCAAAGATTTAAAACCAAAGCTCCGCATAACAAGATAATATACATAATATTTTCATCATTATCTGCAGTCCAATATCTTACACACCATATTCCAGCAATCAATAATAAAATCAGCGATGTTTCCAATGAAGTAGAAGGAAACAAATAGGATAACTGAAATGCATAACCCTCCAGCCATGGATTCACATAAGCACTCATCACTTCATACAGAGAGCTATGGTACAGATAAGCTTCACAACCACAGATTCCCAGATAACCGCCTGCAAATCCCAATAAAAACAAGGCATTTAAACCAAATCTTCTGCCCTTCGAACTCTGTTTGATATCCGGTTTTATGTCCTGCTTTCTGATTGTTCCATATAAAAATATACCTGCTATCGTCATAGGTACAAACAGGAAACAACTAAAATCAAAATAAACAGCTACGGCAATAACAATACCCCCTAGAAATACACGCACAAAATCAACTACTGATTTTCTAGTATTCTTCCAAAGTGTTGTGGTATATAAGAACCCCAAAATAAATATAAATATATATAAATTACGTGGATCTATCGGTAATAGCACATCTGTATACGCCGTAGAGATTGCCAAAACCATACTTACGGTAAATGCGGCTATCTTACCATTGATATTACGTACCGCAAAATATATAACCAAAATGGTAGCACATTGTATGAATATTTGTAAAAAAACTGCTATTATTATTTTGTTCCCAAAAAGAGAAAAAACAAATGTTAATAAGGCAAGATATAAGCTTTCTACAGTTCCCGTCAGATGTAATCCTGCTTTCCCAATTCCAATGGCAGCCGCCTGATAATAATCGTTTTCTACATTTGCCAAATCATTGTTTGCAATTGCATAAACTCTCATCGCTACGCCCAGAATCATGAAAAGCATGATAAAAAGTATTTCAATAAAAATTTTCTTTTTATTTGATAGCTTCCATTGCCTTTGTATGTAAAAAGAAAAAATCCGAATTACTATCAGTATTCCTGTCACTGCTGCTATAATTCCAACACACATAGCAGCTTCTATTATCCACTTATCCCGTGGAATATTGCAGGCAATTGTATATCCTGTTTGCGTAATTACGCCTAATAACAGCATGGTAAAAACAAACCAAATAATAATTCCAACTACACTTTTCTTAAGTTTCATAAGTTTCCTACTTTACAGTTGCCAACGCCTGTTCCAAATCAGCAATAATATCATTTACATTTTCAATTCCAACTGAAAAACGAATCAAATCCGGTGCAACACCCGCTTCTACCAATTGTTCATCTGACATCTGTCTATGTGTATGGCTCGCCGGATGAAGTACGCAGGTTCTTGCATCTGCAACATGAGTAACAATTGCTGCTAATTGCAGCTTGTCCATAAAATCACTTGTTGCTGCTCTGCCCGCTTTTAACCCGAAAGAAATAACTCCACAAGTACCATTTGGCATATATTTTTGAGCTAATGCGTAGTATTTATTGCTCTTAAGTCCCGGATAGTTTACCCATGCTATTTTTTCATTCTGCTCCAAGTATTCTGCAACCTTCTGTGCATTCTCACAGTGTCTTGGCACTCTTAAATGCAGGGATTCCAGACCAAGATTCAGTAAAAATGCATTTTGCGGGGATTGTATCGAACCTAAATCACGCATCAATTGTGCCGTTGCTTTTTGGATATATCCCAATTTTCCAAAGCGTTCTGCATAAACAATTCCATGATAGGATTCGTCCGGTGTACAAAGTCCTGGAAATTTATCGGCATGCGCCATCCAGTCAAAATTACCAGAATCCACAATCACGCCTCCTATGGTAGAAGCATGTCCTTCCATATACTTCGTGGTCGAGTGTGTAACAATGTCTGCACCAAATTCAAATGGTCTGCAATTAATCGGGGTCGCAAATGTATTATCAACAATGAGCGGAACTCCATGTCCATGTGCTGCCGTTGCAAATTTTTCAATATCTAATACCACCAATGCCGGATTTGCGATGGTTTCTGCCATAACACATCTTGTATTTTCCCGGAATAGTGCATTTAATTCTTCCACTGGTGCATCCGGATCAATGATGGAGCATTCAATTCCCATCTTTTCCATCGTAACAGTAAGCAAATTAAAGGTACCGCCATACACACTGGAGGACATAATCACATGAGATCCAGCCTCACAGATATTAAATACCGCAAAATAATTAGCAGCCTGTCCAGAAGAAGTAAGCATTGCACCAATACCACCCTCCAAATCACAAATCTTGGCTGCTACATAATCATTTGTTGGATTACTCAATCTGGAATAGAAATAACCTTCCTCTTCCAAATCAAAAAGTCTTCCCATCTGGTCTGAGGAATCATATTTAAAAGTAGTAGATTGATAAATAGGCAGCACACGTGGTTCCCCATTCTTTGGCTTCCACCCGGATTGTATGCATTTTGTTTCTATGGAATATTCTTTGCTCATGATGCGCCTCCTATGTACTGCTGCTCTAATGTATGAACCATATTTATATACATTTTTTCACACTTCTCATATTGGTTCTGTTCAATATAGGAAATGCACGGTTTGATATAACGATTGTAAATTTCCTGATAGATTTGTCTGGACTCTTTGAATTGATTCATTCGCATAACAAGGGCAGGCGCTGTTTCATAATATTCCTTCACGAGTCCTTTTCCATTTTCCGAATGCATCATATAATTGTCACGAAACGCTCGTAAAGTTGTCAATTCATAGCTATCATCTGCTTTTTCGAGATTATCACAAACTGCAGTTGTAATATAACAAAGTTTTCTTTTAAAAGCACCATCGATATCGGCAAAGGTACCTTTTTGAATTCTGTATTTCGTAAAAGCTGCATTCCACTCAGTAAGTAACGCATCGGTTAGCGCTTCCGTACTCTCTGCGCGGTATTCCATAATGCATGGTATAACGAAGCTGCTCATAACCATGTTGTAATCCAGAATACTGGTATCCTGCTTTGATTTTTTTACATTTGCCTCAAAATATACTTTTACTTTGCTTACAAAATCCTTTGCTATTTCCTTAACAAACTGCTCTTTTTCAACATCGCTATTCTGATTCATATACAATGCATCAATCTGTGTAAACAATGCCCTGTTTGCCTGAAACAATTCATCAAAGGATTTTTTGTATAAATCTGCTTTGAAATTATGAATCAAATGCATATTTTCCGTTATTAATTTTGGTAGTTGCTCTTTCACAGAATCCATCTGATAATCCCCTTATTCGTTTATACTTTTATTCATCCCAATTGTGGTAAACTGCCTGTACATCATCATCTTCATCTAATAAATCAAGTGTTTTTTGTAAATAATTAATTGCTTTTTCATCGGTTAATTCCACATAAGTCTGTGGAATCATGGTTACTTCTGCTGACATCATTGGAATATTTGCATCTCTTAATACTTTATTTACTTCATCAAAAGTATCCGGATCCGTAAGGATTTCAAAACTGTCCTCTTCTTCTGCGAAGTCTTCTGCACCTGCGTCCAAAGCAATCATCATCAAATCATCTGCATCCATATCACATTCTTCTTTGTCTACAAGGATTTGACCCTTCTGGTCGAACATAAAAGATACACACCCTGGTGTTCCGATGCTTCCGTTCCCCTTGGTAAATGCACTTCTTACATTTGCTGCTGTTCTATTTTTATTGTCGGTCAGGGTTTGTACGATAATTGCGATACCGTTTGGTCCATAGCCCTCATATGTAATATGCTCATAATTTACATTGCCTGCATCTCCGGCTGCCTTTTTAATACCTCTTTCAATCGTATCATTTGGCATATTGTTTGCTTTTGCTTTTGCAACAACAGTTGCTAATTTAAAGTTGTTTGCTAAATCCGGTCCGCCGCCTTCTTTAACTGCAACTGCTATTTCTCTACCTATAATTGTAAATACTTTTCCTTTTGCAGCATCGTTTCTTTCCTTTTTGTGTTTGATGTTTGCAAATTTTGAATGTCCTGACATAATTTATATTTCTCCTTTTTCTTCCTAATGGTTCATATTTTAACACGTAATCTTTTTCGCTTCAATACATTACTCTTGTACTTTCGCGATTTCTTCTGTTATTTCGGGTAATTTCGTCACTAATACTGTGTGTATCATTTTATTTTCAACAGACAGAACTTTAAAATTGTAATTATCCACCGTTATTTCAAACTGTTCATCTTCGTCTGGTATTTTATCCATTTTAGATATTAGAAATCCATTCAGCGTATCAAATTCACTTTCATTAAACTGAATTTGAAAACGTTCCTCCAGTTCTTCTAATGGTGTCATTCCTTCAATAACATATTCATTATTTCCTTTTTCTTCAATATATCCTTCGTCTTCATCGTATTCATCCATTATATTTCCAACGATTTCTTCCAGAATGTCTTCCATGGCTACCAGTCCTGCTGTCTGACCATATTCATCTACCACGATTACCATTTGTATTTTCATGGACTGCATGGTTTTAAATAAAGCATCAATATTTCTGGTTTCTGGAATAAACTGTGCTTCCCTCAGCAGACCTTTTACATCTTTTACTGCACAATTAAGCCCTTCATCTGCTGCATGCAGGCGAAGCGCATCTTTCAAATTGATAATACCAAGGATATGGTCTATATTGTCTTCGTAAACAGGATAACGGCTGCTGCGTTCCTGAAGCATAAAATGAATGGCTTCCTTAAAAGGCATCATTCCATCAATGGCTTCTATATTGATACGATGTGTCATAATATCCTGCGCTTCTTTATCCCCAAATTCAAAAATATTAGTTATCATTTCTGCTTCGCTGGCAAGTAAGACCCCTTGTTCATGCCCCTCATTTACCATTGAGATAATTTCTTCTTCTGTCACATCTGCATTGTCGTCCTCCATGTGGATTCCGAACATACGTAAGACTACCTTGCTTGTAAACGTAATGATTCCTGTTAACGGCAATAAGAGCCTGGTTACATGATAAATCGGATTTACAAAGGCATACGCCCATTTTTCCGGATATTTTGCTGCAATTTTCTTTGGAATAAGCACACCAAATGTGAGTAAAACATAAATCAATACCGCCGAGGTAATAACCAGGGAAATTACATTCAGAGCACCTATGCTTAATGCACCAAATACCGGTACCTGATTTACCTGCTGCACCTTTAAAATATGTATGATTCTCCGCTCCCATAAACCTAAATAGAAGCCTCCCATAACAATGCTGATAATCGTAACCACCAATTGCACTGTATTTACAAATGAAACCGGATTCTCCATCATCTTGCATAAGCGAATTGATTTTATATCTTTATCTTCCGCTGCCTTCTTTTCAATATCATTATGATTGACTAACTGTATTGCTGAACCAAATCCATAAAAAAGCATATCAATCAACACTAAAATAAAAAATAAAATAATACTGGCAGTCGGTCCACTGTCGTCCATATCTTTTCTTCCTCTCTAAACTGTACTTTAAAATCTCTTTGAATATATCATTTTGCAATATATTCGTCAAGAAATGAGCGTATGTAGAGATAGACTGATAAGCAAAGCTTCATTTACCTTTTCCATAATTTCTGTATCAAGATGACATACTTTGTCCTTTAGTCTTTTTTTATCTATCGTTCGTAATTGTTCCAATAGTATTACGGAATCTTTTTCCATCGCGTATTTTTCTGCACATAATTCAATATGTGTTGGAAGTTTTGCCTTGTTCATTTTGGAAGTAATTGCCGCGCATATAATCGTTGGACTATGCTTATTTCCAACATCATTCTGAACAATCAATACCGGTCTGACTCCTCCCTGTTCGGAACCAATCACTGGTCTTAAATCTGCATAATAGATATCCCCACGTTTCATTTTTTATACAACCTTTCTATTCGATAGACTCAGTATTTCCAGTTTATCCGGTTGTATTCATAGCAATTTACAAATCGTTGAAATAATCCTTTGTTCCAATTACGTGACCACCCTTTTGGTACACCCTTGGAACTCTTTTCCCTATGTCACAGGCTAGTTCATAATTAAAACGACCTGAAATATCTCCTAATTCTTCCATTGTAATTGTAAAGTCTCCATTTTTACCGATTAAAGTAACTTCATCTCCCTCTTTTGCTTCTGGTATTTTCGATACGTCCACCATGAACTGGTCCATACATATGCGGCCAAGAATTGCAGCTTTTTTACCTCTTATCAAAACATACCCTTTGTTGGAAAGCCCCCTGGGATATCCATCTCCATATCCTACCGGAATCGTTGCAACACGCATGGTTTTCTCTACTGTATAGGTTCCTCCGTAGCTAATCGTTCTGCCTGCTTCGAGCTCTTTCATGTACACAATATGACTGCTCATGCTTAATGCCGGTTTTAAATCCACGATATCCTGTCTCACATCATTAGAAGGCCACAAACCATATACGGTAATACCTGCGCGGACAACATCCATATTCGCAGCCTTTAATTCAATGATTCCTGCACTGTTTGAACAATGTTTCACAGGAATCGCAAGGTGCAATTCCTCTTTGATACGTGTTGTGAATGTTGTGAATTTTTCTATCTGCTCCTTCGCCTTTGTTTTATCTATTTCATCTGCTCTGGCAAAATGCGTAAAAATTCCCTCGATTTCAACATTCGGATAGTGCATCACTTCTTTTATAAAAGCAAGCCCCGTACTGTCTGGACGAATACCGATTCTGCTCATACCAGTATCTACCTTGATATGAACCTTCACTGTTTTGTTTAATGCACTTGCCTTTTCTGATAGTTCTTTCACCATATCCAGACGAAAAACAGCTGGGCGAATTTCTTCATTTATCAGATTTTCGTAACAATAGGGGAATGTGTATCCCAAAATAAGAATCGGTTTTTTTATCCCTGTTTTTCTTAAAATAAGAGCTTCCTCTATCGTCGCAGTGGCAAATCCAAACATGAAGTCAAGTACTTCTAATTCCTTTGCAATTGGAACCGCTCCATGTCCATATCCATCTGTCTTAATTACTCCTATGATTTGAGTTTCCTGGGCAATATTTGCTTTCATATGTTCACAATTTTCACGAATTGCATCCAAATCTACCGTTGCACATACACGCTGGTACTGTTTACATTTTTCTTCCAATTTCTTTTCCGTATCTTCCATAGTTTCTCCCGTCTGTCACTTTCTGTTTTTATTTGCATGTAGAATATTGGGAATAGCCTCTGCAATATCATGTGCCATCACAGAATACTGGTTACTTTGCTGTGCTGCCCAGTCACCCGCTAATCCATGTAGATAAACTCCCAGACATGCTGCTTCCATCACATCCATCTTTTGTGCAAGAATTGCTGCAAGCATACCCGTCAGGACATCCCCAGCACCTGCAGTAGCCATTCCTGCATTCCCGCTTTGATTGATATAATATTGTTCTTCTTCATAATCATAACAAATCGTTCTGGCATCTTTACATACGAGCGTCACCTTATAACTGTCTGCATATGCTTTTATTTCCTCTGGTAAATATGCCTTTAACTGTGCAATTGTTTTCCCCGTTAGTCGGGAAAATTCACCCATATGAGGTGTCATAATAATTTTTGTATTTTGTTGTGTATTTTCTTTTACCAGCTTTTGTAAAAAAACATTTGATGCAATCAGGTTCAATGCATCTGCATCGATTACGACCTTCTTCGAATTCTGTAATGTATTTTGCAAAACTGTTTTCACTATTTTCTGTGCCGTTGTGCTGGTTCCAATGCCGGGGCCAATCGCTACACAATCCGCCCATTCAATTTGACTTGTAACATCTGTTTCACATTGGTAGGTTACTAAAACTGCTTCTGGAAGCATCTTTTGTATGATTTCCCGATTTTCCAAAGATGTCATGATTCTTACCAGACCTGCTCCACATCGGTATGCACTAAGACCCGCCAATACGCAAGCTCCACTCATATTTTTGCTTCCAGCTATCAAAAGTACTTTTCCAAAGCTTCCCTTATTACCTGCCGGATTTCTCTTTGGCATTCGCTCTATATCATCAGTCTGATAAGAATACATGAGTGGCTTCTCACCAAGAAGACTTTCTTGAGTAATCCCGATATCACGGCAGACCACCTTGCCACAATATTCTGTTCCCGGATAAAAGATATGACCTCTTTTTTGAAATCCAAAGGTAACCGTCAAATCTGCCTTTACCGCTTCCCCCAGAATCGTTCCATCATCTGCATGCACACCCGATGGAATATCAATTGCAATGCGAAATGCATCCATTTCATTCATTTTACGAATCATATCGGCATAATTTCCTTCTATGATTCTATTTAACCCAATTCCAAATAAAGCATCTATCATAATATCATATTCATGATTTCCTATTCTGTCCGTCATTGGTACTTTATATTTTTCACAGATTTGCATCTGCTGTCTTGTCTGCTCCGTACACATTTCTTTTTTTCCAAAAAAAACAAGCTCTACCTTTGCATCCTTTTGTTTAAGTAAACGTGCTATAGCAAATCCATCTCCACCATTGTTACCACTTCCGGCTAATACGAGAATGTTTTTTCCCTGTAATCTATTTCCAGTCAGCCCTACCATTTCCTCTACTACACATAATGCGGCACGTTCCATCAGTACAAGTGGTGGAATTTTAAAATAATCTGTCGTATTGGAATCATATTTTTTCATTTCCTGTGCCGTCACGATATATTCCATACTTAGCTCCCATCCGCGACCTCTGGTCACATACAAATAATGGGGATGAAAGATTTCTTTCACCCTTCTTTCCTTTCCCTGCTGTATACACAAAATACGCCAAAAAACAGTCGTTTTTGACGTATTCTACTCAGTCGAAATGGCAAGACTCGCCATGCATATTTTATGCTTTCTCCGACTTTTTACTCTTTTTAATTGGTTTTTCCGATGGATTGTATTTCATATCAAAAATTTCTATTACATTTGCTCCAAAAATATCATGCATATATGCATACAATTCCTGATTCATGATTTCCTTTTCCTGCTTTCGAACTAATTTCTTTTTCAATTCAATTCTTATTTCACCAACCCATTTTGCTATTTCATTAATTTCATTTGTGTTTTCGCTCAAGGTCTGGTAACAGGATTGCATCGTTTCCAGCATTAAATCGTAATTAACCGTATCAATTTCTTTTGGGAGATCTAATAATTCATCCTGATTTGCATCAATTTTCTCATTACATTCACTAATAAGTCGTTTATGCTCTTCCAAAATCTTTGTCTGCTCTTTGTTGGGTTCTTTATCATTCAGAGAATCCATAAGTTCAACAATTTCATTCATCAGCTTTGTCTTAATTTTTTTTATATCTTTTATTTCGTTTGTAATCTTTCCCTGTCGCTTTAGTAAATCATTTAGCTGCGTCTGTAGATTTTCAATCTGTGGATTACTCTCCGTCTGTGTAAATAACTGATGCCATTTATTATCCAAGGTCAAAGTTGGTATCTTCTTACCGGTAAGTGCCGGTTTATAGACTTCCTCGATACGAGACATCTCTACACCCCTTCTCTACTCTTCTCCAAGTTCATAGCAATTCAAATTATAAGAAAGCTTCATCAAGCTGTCCGATAAATGAACATTTTCCACCAAAACCCCTTTTGGTACATTTAAGTCAACATGTGCAAAGTTCCAAATGGCCTTAATACCATACTCTACTAATTGTTCTGCAACTCCTACCGCACTTGACTTTGGAATCGTAAGTACCGCAATATCAATATCATTCTCTTTTACAAAATCTTTGATATCTTCCATTGGCTGAACTTTAATCCCACGAATCTCTTTATTATATAAATTCGTATTCGTATCAAATAATCCTTTTATAATAAATCCGCGACGCTCAAAATTCATATAGTTTGCCAACGCCTGGCCTAAATTACCGGAACCAATAATAATAAGATGATGTTCCTTATCCAATCCTAGTATTTTACCGATTTCTTCGTATAGATATTCAACATTATATCCATATCCCTGTTGTCCAAATCCTCCAAAGTTATTAAAGTCCTGCCTTATCTGCGATGCGGTTACCTTCATTAATTCACTCAGGTCCTGTGAGGAAATACGTTCTACCCCCTCGTCCTTCAATTCACCCAAATAACGAAAATAACGTGGTAATCGACTAATTACCGCTTGTGAGATTCCTTTTTCTTCCAATTCTATTCAACCCCCGAATTCCAAAATTCGTACTAATTGTCTAATATGTATATCCTTTTCTATTTTATATTAGTGTTAAAAAAATGTCAATGACCTAGCATTTTTTA
>JAQUYA010000039.1 GCA_028692055.1 Lachnospiraceae bacterium
TCTTTTTATGAAAAGGAAACACTGAATACGGTTGAGAAGATTTTCAGAGATGCAGATAATAAAATGTATCAGGATAAAGAGAAACAAAAAGAAAAACAAAAAGAAAAACAAAAAGAGGATGTTTGGCAGTAGGATTTGCAAAAGTAGGAGATGTAGTATATAATACGAAAGATGTAGATTTCGTATATTTATATATGTGAAAAAATGTTATAATAAAAATGGTAGTAAGATATATGAAATGGTAAATGTAGATAGCAGATTATAAAAGATAGAGTAGAGGTGCGTCATGGAACAATACGCAATTAAAGGCGGAACTCCATTAGTTGGTGAAGTAGAGATAGGTGGTGCAAAAAATGCAGCATTGGCAATATTAGCAGCATCAATTATGACGGATGAAACAGTATTAATAGAAAATGTACCGGATGTAAGAGATACAAATGTACTTTTGCAGGCAATGGAAAGCATTGGTGCAATAGTTACCCGTGTAGATAGACATACCGTCAAGATTAATGGTTCACAAATCAACAGCTTGACAATTGAAGATGACTTTATTAAGAAAATCAGAGCTTCCTATTATTTGCTGGGAGCACTTTTAGGAAAATACAAGAAGGCAGAAGTATCACTTCCGGGAGGCTGCAATATTGGAAGCAGACCAATTGACCAGCATATCAAAGGTTTTAAGATGCTTGGTGCAAAGGTAAAAATTGAATATGGATTGATAGCAACAGAGGCCGAAAAATTAGTTGGAAGTCATATTTACATGGACGTTGTTACGGTTGGTGCAACAATTAATGTTATGATGGCTGCATCTTTGGCGGATGGAATGACGATTATTGAAAATGCGGCAAAAGAGCCACATGTAGTAGATTTGGCAAACTTTTTAAACAGTATGGGAGCCAATATCAAAGGCGCAGGTACCGATGTAATTCGAATTAAAGGTGTTGAAAAGCTTCACAAAACAGAATATGCAATTATACCGGATCAGATTGAAGCAGGCACTTTTATGATGGCAGCTGCCGTTACCAGAGGCGATGTGACGATTAAAAATGTAATTCCAAAGCATTTAGAATCTATTTCTGCAAAACTGCTGGAAATAGGGTGCGAAGTGGAAGAATCGGATGATGCAGTGCGTGTGGTAAGCGCTAAACAATTAGTGCATACACAGGTTAAGACATTACCATATCCCGGTTTCCCGACAGATATGCAGCCACAGATAGCAGTTGTGCTGGCACTATCTGAAGGAACCAGTATTGTGACAGAGAGTATTTTTGAAAATCGCTTTAAATATGTAGATGAGTTGACTCGTATGGGAGCCAATATCAAGGTAGAGGGAAATACAGCCATTATTACAGGTGTCAATAAATATACAGGCGCCAGTCTGACGGCGCCGGATTTGCGCGCAGGAGCAGCACTTGTGATAGCAGGACTTGCAGCAGAGGGCTATACTACAGTAGATGATATTAAATATATCGAAAGAGGATATGAAGATTTCCATGTGAAGCTGCAAAATCTGGGTGCTCAGATTGAAAAAGTGACTACCGAAAAAGATTTTAAGAAATTTCAATTACAGGCAGTTTAAGAGAAAAGAAAAATATAAAAAAGGAATGTCAAAATGACATTCCTCTTTTATATTTTATATGAGAGCCTGAATCGCTAAATCTGGATTTGTGGATAAATCTATGTAATTGGTACCGGACTTTATTACTGGTTTTGATAAAGCATTTTTATTAATAAATACAATGTCACCTTCTACACCATTGGTAAGGAGAACTCTGTTTTGCAGATAAGTATTTACGACACATTCCAGAAAAGTCAGAACGAATTGTGTGTCATATTTTTGTATACCCTCTGCTTCAAAAAGCTCGATAACCTTAAAAGGACATAAAGGTCCGCGATAAACCCTCGCGGAAGTCATCGCATCATATACATCTGCAATGGATACGATTTTTGCGTATTTATCAATCTTATTACCAACCAGCCCAAGAGGATACCCACTGCCATCACATCTTTCATGATGCATTAATGCAGCATTTTTAATATGATCATTAATGTTTTGCATTTTTAATATTTGATATCCTTCCAAAGGATGTGTTTTTATGATATTAAATTCCTGCTCCGTTAGTTTCGCCGGTTTTTTGATAATTGCATCCGGTATCATGATTTTGCCGACGTCATGTAACAAACCACATAAGGTGGCAAGATTAGTATCGTCCTTCGAGAATTGCAGCCAACGGGCAAATACATTACAGATAAGTGATACATTTAAACAATGTGCATAGGTGGAATCGTCATACTGCCGCATATTATGCAGCATATCAAATACATTTACCGAACCTTCACTGGTATTTAACAATTCCAGAGTGTTGGAAAGCATTTGATTGGTGTCAATATCGGAATTTTTGTCTACAATATCATTAATCAAATCTTGAAAATGCCCCACACTTTTGTCAAAATTCTTTTTGAATTCCTTAAAAGAAGAACTGGATTTGATTCGCTCTGAGTAAGAGGAATCCATTTCCTGCTGGGCCAGATTAAAGACTAATTCATCTTCTACCTTAATGGTTAATATCGAATAAAATTCCAAACGGGTAATTGCCTTGTCGGAAAGAACAACCCCCTTTGACAAAATAAGCTGGTCATTATAGGTGTAGACATCTTCCGCAGTTTTCATGCCGGGCATCAAATCCTTTGTGCTCATTATCTTCATAGTCAGAACCCTCGATTTACATTCTAAGTTATAATATTCTCCACTTAAAATTATATTGTTTTTTCCACATAATGTCAATTCATTGAAGAAAGGTTAAAGAGAAAGAAAAGGATAGGTTGACAAGGGCTGGAAGTTGGTGTATTGTTTTTTTAGATACATTAATTCCATATTGTAAGTGACTGTCGTAAGACAGAGAGTTTTCTCTTATTCAGAGTGGTGGAGGTACAAAGGACCTGTGAAGCCACGGCAACCCCGATGTAACTGGAAGGTGCCAACCTGAGCGATTAAAACTTATCACTACCGATGTAACATAGTTGGTAATGAGATAAGGCGAACAATAAGAGGATTTAATGATCAAAACGTTGAATCCGCTTAAGCGGATTTTTTTAATGTAACAGGAAAACAAAGGAGGATATACCATGGAGAAATTATTATTTACTTCAGAATCAGTAACAGAAGGACATCCAGACAAAATGTGCGACGCAATTTCTGATGCGGTCTTAGACGCGTTGATGGGCCAGGATCCGATGAGCCGCGTGGCTTGTGAAACATGTACGACGACCGGACTCGTTGTAGTAATGGGTGAAATCACGACAAATGCTTATGTAGATATTCAAAAAATTGTTCGTGATACCGTAAAAGAAATCGGTTACACAAAATCAGAATATGGGTTTGACGGAAATACCTGTGCTGTTATGGTGGCACTTGATGAACAATCAACGGATATCGCAATGGGTGTTGACAAAGCGCTCGAAGCAAAAGAGCATACGATGACAGAAGAAGAATTAGATGCAATTGGTGCAGGAGATCAGGGTATGATGTTCGGCTATGCGTCCAACGAAACAGAGGAGTACATGCCTTACCCAATCTCACTTGCGCACAAACTGGCACTTCAATTAACAAAGGTTCGTAAGAACGGTACGTTAACTTATTTAAGACCAGACGGTAAGAGCCAGGTATCGGTGGAATATGATGAAAATGGAAAGCCAAAACGTTTGGAAGCAGTTGTATTATCCACACAGCATGACCCGGATGTTACACAGGAACAAATTCATGCAGATATTAAAAAATATGTATTCGACCCAATTCTTCCAAAAGAATTGTTAGACGAAAACACAAAATACTTTATTAATCCTACGGGACGCTTTGTAATCGGTGGACCAAACGGAGATAGCGGATTGACTGGACGTAAAATTATCGTAGATACCTACGGTGGATTTGCTCGTCATGGCGGCGGAGCTTTCTCGGGAAAAGACTGTACCAAGGTTGACCGTTCCGCAGCTTATGCAGCTCGTTATGTTGCCAAAAATATCGTTGCAGCCGGAATCGCAGACAAATGTGAAATCCAGTTATCCTATGCAATCGGTGTTGCACATCCAATGTCTATCATGGTAGATACTTTTGGAACCGGTAAAATTGAGGATGATAAGCTGGTAGATATCATTCGCGAAAACTTCGACTTAAGACCAGCTGGAATCATTAAAATGTTAGATTTACGCAGACCAATCTACAAACAAACAGCAGCTTATGGACATTTCGGACGTAATGACCTGAATCTTCCATGGGAGCAGTTAAACAAAGTAGAGGACTTAAAGAAATATTTATAACAGTGTCAAAAGTCTTTCTCCACGTCATGCTTGCATGTAAGTGGAGATAAGACTTTATGACACGCCCCACAATGAAGATGAAGTGGAGCGTATGCTCCATGAGAATCTGAATTGTGGGAGGATTGTGGAAGTGCAAAGCACGGAACAATCCGTGTAATTAATATTTTAAAGTAAAAGAGGTATTGTGCATGATGAAAAGCCATCATATACAATACCTCTTTTGGTATAAAAAATTTATGCGAAAATTTATGCGAAAATTTATGCAGAAATTATGCAGGAAGATTATGCATAGCGATTTCATAAAATAGTTTCGCACAGACGCCAATAATTTGATATAATATATTCAATTGTACAATTTGAAGGAGGCAGAATTATTTTATGAAAAAATTAAGATTAATTGCAATAATGGGAATGATGGGAATATTAAGCATGGCAGTATTAACGGGCTGTGGTGATAATAACAAAGTAGTGCATGTGGTAGAGGGGAATGAAACAACGGCATCGGATATGGCAGAAGATACAACAGAAGATACAAGCCAGGTAGCGGATACGTTAGACGAAACCAACATGGAATTATTAACCGGCAAGCATCATGTGGAAATCAATATTGAGAATTATGGAACCATTAAGGTAGAATTGGATGCGGATAATGCACCTGTTTCGACAACTAATTTTGTAAATCTTGCCAAAGAAGGATTTTATGATGGACTTACCTTTCATAGAATTATCAGTGGCTTTATGATACAGGGAGGGGACCCTCTTGGAAATGGAACCGGTGGTTCTGACCAGAGTATTAAGGGTGAATTTAGTTCCAATGGAGTAGAAAATCCATTGTCGAATACCAGAGGAGCCATTGCAATGGCACGCTCTCAGGATCCAGACAGTGCAAGCTCCCAATTCTTTATCGTACATCAGGACAGTACTTATCTGGATGGGGATTATGCAGTATTTGGAAATGTGACAGAGGGTATGGAGTACGTCGATGCTGTTTGTGAAGCTACGCAGGTAGAAGATGGTAACGGCACAGTACTGGCAGAGAACCAACCAATTATTACAAGTGTTGTAGTAATTGACTAAAGTCAATAGAAACAGGCAATAATCAGGGATTGATGATGAGAGAGAAAGAGGCGAGAACGCAAATGGCTTTTACGCACCTGCATGTCCATACAGAATACAGCTTGCTGGACGGCTCAAATAAGATTAAAGAATGTGTGAAACGTGTAAAAGAGTTAGGCATGGACAGCTGTGCGATTACCGATCACGGCGTCATGTATGGAGTGATTGATTTTTATCGTGCGGCACGGGATGTCGGAATTAAGCCAATTCTGGGTTGTGAGGTTTATGTGGCGCCCAATTCTCGCTTTGATAAAGAATTAACAGGAGGAGAGGATCGCTATTATCATTTGGTCCTGCTGGCAGAGAATAATCAGGGTTATGCCAACCTCATGAAGATTGTAAGCCGTGGCTTTACCGAGGGCTATTATTACAAACCACGTGTAGATATGGAAATATTGCAGCAATATCACGAAGGTATTATTGCACTTTCTGCCTGCCTGGCAGGAGAAGTGCAGCGTTATATCACAAAGGGACTTGTCGATGAAGCAAAAAAGGTTGCGAAACGGTATGAGGACTGCTTTGGTAAAGGAAATTATTTTCTGGAGTTGCAGGATCATGGGATACCGGACCAGAGAACGGTAAATACGGCACTGCTTAGTATGAGTAAGGAACTGGATATTCCTTTGGTAGCGACCAATGATATTCATTATACCTATCGGGATGATGAAAAATCGCATGACATTCTGCTTTGTATACAGACGGGTAAAAAAGTAGCAGATGAAGACCGTATGCGTTATGAGGGCGGTCAGTATTATGTCAAGAGTGAAGATGAGATGCGTCTATTGTTCCCTTATGCACAGGAAGCACTGGAAAACACGCATAAGATTGCAGAACGCTGTAACGTGGAAATTGAATTTGGCGTTACGAAGCTGCCCAAATATGAAGTGCCGGAAGGGTATGATTCATGGTCTTATCTTAATAAATTATGCTATGACGGGCTGACAGAGCGTTATCCCGATGATGATGGTACATTAAAGGCAAGACTGGAATATGAATTGGAAACCATTCAAAAAATGGGATATGTGGATTATTTTCTGATTGTTTGGGATTTTATCAACTATTCAAAGTCTAATGGAATCATGGTAGGCCCCGGGAGGGGTTCTGCTGCAGGAAGTATTGTATCCTATTGTCTGAAAATTACAAACATAGATCCGATAAAATACAACCTGCTGTTTGAACGTTTTCTGAATCCGGAACGTGTATCTATGCCCGATATTGATATTGATTTTTGTTATGAAAGAAGACAGGAAGTTATTGATTATGTAGGGCGAAAATATGGTGCAGATAAGGTGGTTCAGATTGTAACCTTTGGTACGATGGCAGCAAAAGGGGTGATTCGTGATGTTGGACGTGCGATGGACTTGCCTTATGCCTATGTAGACGGTATCGCGAAGATGATACCCAATGAACTGAATATTACGATAGACCGGGCACTGGAAATCAATTCGGAATTTCGAAAGCTGTATGAAAATGAAGAACAGGTTCGATTTTTGATTGATATGTGCAAGCGTCTGGAGGGACTGCCGCGACATACCTCCATGCATGCAGCCGGAGTAGTTATCTGTCAGAAGGCAGCAGATGAATTCGTACCGCTTTCCAGAGGGTCTGATGGTTCGATTACAACACAGTTTACGATGACTACGCTGGAAGAACTGGGACTTTTGAAAATGGATTTTTTGGGACTTCGTACACTTACAGTCATTCAGAATGCGGTAAAATTCATAGAACAGTCTACTGGGGAAAAGATAGATATTGATCATATTAATTTTGATGATAAAGATGTACTGGCTGCAATTGGAACAGGCAGAACCGATGGTGTATTTCAGCTGGAAAGTCCGGGCATGAAAAGTTTTATGAAGGAACTGAAGCCACAGAATCTGGAAGACGTTATCGCTGGAATTTCCCTGTATCGTCCAGGCCCTATGGATTTCATACCCAAGTATATCAAGGGAAAGAATAATGAAAAAGCAATTACCTATGCATGTCCGGAGCTGGAGCATATTCTGGCACCCACCTATGGCTGTATCGTATATCAGGAACAGGTTATGCAGATTGTACAGGATCTTGGGGGCTATACGCTGGGTCGAAGCGACCTGGTACGACGTGCCATGTCAAAGAAAAAGCAATATGTCATGGAGCAGGAGCGCGAAAATTTTGTAAATGGTAATCAGGAAGAAGGAGTACCGGGCTGCGTCGCCAAAGGAATTCCGGCAGAAGTTGCAAATCAAATCTATGCAACCATGATGGATTTTGCAAAGTATGCCTTTAATAAATCGCATGCGGCATGCTATGCTGTCGTTTCTTACCAGACGGCGTATTTGAAATATTATTATCCAGTTGAATATATGGCAGCGCTGCTGACATCGGTCATTGACAATCCGGGAAAGGTGGCAGGCTATATACTGAATTGCCGCACGATGGGGATTACGATTTTGCCCCCGGACATTAATGAGGGTGAAGCGGGATTCTCCGTATCGAGAAAGGCCATCCGCTATGCACTGACGGCAATTAAAAGTGTTGGAAGACCGATTATTGAAGCCATTGTCCAGGAGAGAAAAGCGAATGGGCGTTATGGCAATATAAAAGATTTTATTGCACGCAATATTGATAACGATATCAATAAGAGGGCGGTAGAGAACTTTATCAAAGCAGGAGCGCTGGATAGTCTTGGCGGAACGCGTAAACAGTTCATGAGTATTTATGTAGGTATTATGGATCATCTACATCAGGACAAAAAAAATAATATGGCGGGTCAGATTTCACTTTTTGATATTGTATCAGACGAGGATAAGGAAGATTTTGATATTAAACTTCCACCTGTTGGAGAGTATGCAAAGGAAATGCTGCTTGGATTTGAAAAAGAGGTATTAGGTGTTTATATCAGCGGACACCCCTTGGAGGAATATGAAGCTATCTGGAGAAAAAATATTACTGCAACGACTGCGGAGTTCCTGTTAGATGAGGAACTCAACACGGTAGCCGTCGCAGACCAGAAATCCGTTACCATTGGCGGGATGATTGCAGAAAAGAAGATTAAATATACCAAAAATGATAAGGTAATGGCATTTTTAACCTTGGAAGACTTGGTCGGTTCTGTAGAAGTAATCGTATTTCCAAAGGATTATGAAAAAAATGCCTCGTATCTGAATGAAGACAGTAAGGTATTTATCAAAGGAAGAACCTCTGTGGAAGAAGATAAGGACGGCAAACTTATTTGCGAAAGCATTATTCCATTTGAGAATATCCCGAAGAAATTGTGGATAAAATTTCAGAATATCGCAGGCTATGAGGAAAAGGAAAAGGAATTATTTGAAATCCTGAGTACTTCTGATGGAAGAGATAATGTTGTTATTTATATAGAAGAAACGAAGCAAATAAAAAAGCTCGGTATGAATCGAAATGTAAATGCAAATAATGAGCTGGTCGAGCGGTTAGGTAAAATTTTTGGGACAGAGAGTGTTAAGATAGTGTAACAAAAATAGAAATTGGTTGAAAACAATGAACAAAAGGATTAGAATGTAGAAAGCATAGGCAGGAGGTAAAGGTATGTCCAAAGAGATAAAGACAATTGGGGTACTAACGAGTGGTGGAGATGCACCTGGAATGAATGCGGCGATTAGAGCAGTTGTACGCAAATCCATAGCGAATGGAATTAAAGTAAAGGGAATTAAAAAGGGTTATCAGGGACTTTTAAATGAAGAAATTATAGATTTGGAAGCAAAAAATGTATCTGACACCATCCAAAAGGGTGGTACGATTCTGGGTACGGCACGCTGTTCAGAATTCCGTACAGAGGAAGGACAGCAAAAAGGTGCTGATATCTGTAGAAAACATGGTATCGATGGCGTGGTCGTCATTGGAGGTGATGGCTCCTATCAGGGTGCGTTAAAGTTAGCAGCACATGGCATTAATACCGTTGGTATTCCTGGAACGATTGATTTGGATATTGCATGTACCGACTATACCATTGGTTTTGATACGGCAATTAATACTGCCATGCAGGCAATTGATAAAGTCCGTGATACTTCTTCCTCACATGAAAGATGCAGCATTATTGAAGTTATGGGTAGAAATGCAGGTTATATTGCATTGTGGTGCGGCGTTGCAAATGGTGCCGAAGATATCCTGCTTCCGGAAAAATATGATTATAATGAGCAACGTATTATTAATAATATTATCAATAATCGAAAAAGAGGAAAAACACATCATATTATTATTAACGCAGAAGGCATTGGACATTCTACTTCCATGGCGAGAAGAATTGAGGCGGCTACAGGCATAGAAACCAGAGCAACTATTTTAGGTTATATGCAGCGTGGCGGTTCACCTACCTGTAAAGACAGATTTTATGCTTCTATTATGGGTTCTTATGCAGCAGATGTTCTTGCACAGGGAAAGACAAACAGAGTAGTCGGCTACCAGCATGGAGAATTTGTTGATTTTGATATTGAAGAAGCATTACAGATGCAGAAGGATATTCCGGAATATCAATATGAGGTAAGCAGAATACTTTCTCTTTAATTTATAATTGAATCAATATTTGAGGCGCTGAAGGGTTCTGAAAGGAGCTTTTCAGCGTTAAATAGATTAGCAGTTAGGAAGGATTATGAAAAAGAAAAAATTTGATATGTCAACAACAAGGGCACTTACAATGGGATTTGCTCTTATTATTTTGCTGGGTTCTCTATTACTGATGCTTCCATGTGCAAGCAGAAATGGCGACACGCGTTATTTAGATGCACTGTTTACCGCTACTTCAGCAACCTGTGTAACAGGACTCATTGTGGCAGATACATACCAGCATTGGACATTATTTGGTCAATTAGTAATATTAATGCTGATACAAATCGGCGGACTTGGGTTTATGACGATTGGTGTATATATTTCAGTTCTTTTGAGAAAGAAAATTGGTTTAAAGGAGCGGGAAAGTATACACGAAAGTGTAAGTACTCTGCAGTTGGCGGGAGTTGTACGACTGGTTCGTTTTATTATAAGAGGTACTTTCATTGTAGAGGCAATTGGAGCTATTCTTTTAGCCATTCGCTTTATCCCCTCCCGAGGAGTTGCGAAGGGAATTTACTATGGTATTTTTCACTCGATATCTGCATTTTGTAATGCCGGATTTGATCTGATGGGAGATAAAGAAGCTTTTTCTTCTTTTGTAGCCTTTGAAGATGATATTATTGTAAATGTTACGATAATGGCGCTGATTATTATTGGTGGTATTGGTTTTATTGTTTGGGATGATGTGAAGCGTAATAAGCTTCATTTTCGCAAATATCTGTTACACACGAAGATTGTTGTATTTACAACGGCTGTTTTAGTAGTCGGAGGGGCTCTTCTATTTCTTGTTATTGAAAATAATGCAACTCTGGCAGGAATGTCGATGAAGGGGAAAATACTAGGCGCCTTCTTTAGCTCTGTAACCGCAAGAACTGCTGGCTTTAATACGACTGATACAGGGGCACTTACCCATGCGGGGAAGCTGCTTACCATGGTATTAATGTTTATCGGTGGTAGTTCGGGCTCGACCGCAGGTGGAATTAAGACAACGACATTGGTAGTGGCATTCTGCTTTGCAATTGCCATGATTAAGCGTACACAGGGCAGTAATTTATTTGGCAGACGGTTGGAGGAAGAAACCTTAAAGAAGGCAAATGCTGTTATTATTATTAATCTTTCCCTTGCCTGTATCGCTGCATTTGTTATATTTGCTGTGCAGGATATGGATTTCGCAGATGTATTTTTTGAAGTATTTTCAGCAATTGGAACGGTTGGAATGACCACCGGTATTACCAGAGATTTGACAACAGTTTCAAAGCTGGTGATTATTCTGCTGATGTACTGTGGTAGATTAGGAAGTCTGAGCTTTGCACTGACCTTTGCACAGAAAAAGATTGTAGCACCGGTACAGCAGCCGGTAGAAAAGATAGTAGTTGGATAAAATAGCGAGCAAATTCGCATAGAATGAGAGTTGGAGAGAAGATATGAAATCAATATTGGTTATTGGACTTGGAAGATTTGGACATCACTTGACGAGAACATTTATTGAACATGGACATGATGTAATGATTATTGACCAGGATGAGAAAAAGCTGGAAGATATGGTGCCATATGCTGCCAGTGCAAAGATTGGCGACTGTACGAATCCTGAGGTACTAAAAAGCCTTGGAATTGGAAACTTTGATTCTATTTTCGTATGTATTGGAACAAATTTTCAGAGTAGTCTTGAAATAACAAGTCTGGTAAAAGAAATGGGTGCAAAGCGGGTTATCAGTAAAGCAACCCGTGATATTCAGGCAAAATTCTTATTGAAAAACGGTGCTGATGAGGTGGTGTATCCGGATAAGGATATCGCAGAAAAAATTGCAACCAGATATAGTATCAGCCATATATTTGACTATATTGAATTGACCAAAGGATATGGTATTTATGAGATACCGCCGTTAAAAGAGTGGATTGGGAAGACGATTCGTGAATCCAATATTGCGGCAAAATACCACATTTCTATTTTGGGTGTGAAAGACCATCAGGGTGCAAAAACAAACATTATGCCAACTGCTGACTATATGCTTCAGGAAAACGAACATCTAATCGTATTGGCACAGGATATGGTAGCACAGTCTCTGTCAAAGAAACTATGATGATATGAGGTACTGAAATTTATCATTATCCTATTTTGGGAAAGGTATATATTGCATGATAACAGCAACAGGCAACAGTAAAGTAAAAAGAGTAGTACAATTAAATCAAAAAGCAAAGGCGCGCAAAGAGGAAAAGGTTTTCTTGGTAGAGGGACTGAAGATGTTTCTTGAGGCACCTGTCGAGAAGATTCGGGACGTATACGTTACCGAATCTTTTTATCATAAAGATGAGGCATGCAGGGAGAAATTAGAAAAATGCAACTATGAATTCGTATCCGAAGAAGTATTTCAAAAAATGTCAGATACAAAGACCCCGCAGGGAATCCTGTGTGTGGTGGAACAGATGAACTATCGTCTGGAGGAAATGCTGCAAGTGGAAAATCCCTTATTTGTGCTGTTGGAAGACTTGCAGGATCCGGGAAATCTGGGTACGATTATCAGAACCGGCGAGGGAGCTGGTATTACGGGCGTGATAATGACACAAAACACAGTGGATATCTATAATCCGAAGACAATTCGGGCGACGATGGGCTCCATTTACCGTGTGCCTTTCCTCTATATAAATGATGTGAAAGAAACATTCATGCAATTACATAAAAAAGGCATTCAAACCTATGCGGCACATCTAAAGGGAGAAAATTATTATAATCACTATTCCTTTCAAGGTGGAACTGCTTTTCTGATAGGAAATGAAGGAAGTGGACTGCAAAAAGAAACTGCGGATATGGCAACTGCTTACCTGAAAATTCCAATGGAAGGACAGGTAGAGTCCTTAAATGCAGCAATTGCCACTTCCCTACTGATGTATGAAGCGAGAAGACAAAGAAACAGTTGAAAATATTGATTATCTGCGCCACAAGAGTGCAGTTTGAGAGAAAGGAAGGGTTACTCATATGAAAATTGGATTTATTGGATTGGGAAATATGGCAACAGCAATGATTGGGGGCATTATTCAAAAAGGAATCTTTAAACCGGAGGAAATTATTGGTTCCAATCGTTCGGAGGAGGGTTTGCAGAAAGCAAAAACAAGATTTCAGATTGTAACAGCAACAACCAATGTGGAGATAGCAAAACAGGCAGAAATCGTAGTATTATCAGTAAAACCACAGTTTTATGAAGCCGTTATTTCGGAAATCAAAGGTGTTGTAAACGCGAATCAAATCATTATTTCCATTGCACCAGGGAAAACACTGCAGTGGCTTCTGAATTTATTTGAAAAGGAGATGAAAATCGTACGTTGTATGCCAAATACACCGGCACTTGTCGGAGAGGGCTGTACGGGGGTATGCTGTAACCAATTTGTAAACAAGTCAGAAATACAGGAGGTGCTGACGATTCTTTCCGGGTTTGGGCGTGCCAGTCTGGTAGAAGAACACATGATGGATGCAGTAGTAGGCGTCAGCGGGAGTGCACCCGCATACGTTTTTATGTTTATTGAAGCAATGGCAGATGAAGCGGTGGCAGCAGGAATGCCTCGTAAACAGGCCTATGAATTTGCGGCACAGACGGTACTTGGAAGTGCGAAAATGGTGCTGGAAACAGGCAGACACCCGGCAGAACTAAAAGATATGGTATGTTCACCAGGAGGCACTACTATCCAGGCAGTCCGTGTACTTGAAGAACGCGGTTTCCGCAGTGCGGTTATAGAAGCGATGGATGCCTGTATTGAGAAATCACGCAGTATGTAATCGGATAGGTATAGAAATGCAAAAAGTGGGAAAACTTGACAAAAAGTATTGATTTTGCTATTATATGAAAATCGTCACAAATGTTAATAATTTTGTAACATTTGTAATGGCAATGAAATATATGTAAATATATTCGTTATGTTTCATATACTAAATAACAACTAGCTTTATTTATTTTAAAAGCAGTGGTTGAAAAGCAAAGTTAAAAAATTTGGAGTTTGGTGTGAAAATATATTTTCGCACGCACTTTGTGTCTGAGTCACAAGAGTGCAGTTTGACAGAAAGGCATGGTTATTTCTATGAAATCAGGAAACAGAATACTTCGTTTGTCTGTGTTTACAGTTGTAATTGCGCTTGTAGTTCTTATACAGGCAGGCATACAGACAGAAGCGGTAGCGGTGAGTGATTATCTAAGTTCCCTTAATATGGGGGCAGCCATTTTACTAGATGCGGACATCACATTAGATGATGCGAAGCTAAATGAAGTTGTAGAACAAGTTACAATAGAACAGGAAGAAAAAGAAGAAGAGTCCACACTCGTTATGGCAAATGTACAGGAGTCTATGAACATTCGTGCAGAAGCAAATGAGGATGCCGAAAAGGCAGGATTGCTATATAAGGACTGTGGCGGACAGATTTTAGAGCGAAAGAATGGCTGGACTAAAATTAAATCAGGAGAGCTCGTTGGCTGGGCAAAAGATGAGTATTTATTATTCGGTGACGAAGCGAAAGATTTAGCTGGCGAAGTTGGTAACCTGGTAGCCAAGGTAGATACCGAAACCTTGCGTGTCCGTAAAGAAGCAAGTGATAATGCAGATGTATACGGATTATTAGCCGTAAATGATGAAGTGATTGCGGTGGAAGATATGGGTGACTGGGTATCCGTTGATTTTGACGGTGAAACAGGTTATGTAGATAAAGACTATGTAAAAGTAGATTTTAAAATAGACTCCGGTGAAACGATACAGACAATTCAGGAAAGAGAAAAGCAAATAGCAGAAGAAAAAGCAGCTGCTCAGGCAAAGGCATCAGAGGAAAAAGCAAAAATGACTGAGAACAGAGGTGCTGTTGCAGCGGATGTTTCAGATGCAGCATTACTTGCCGCTTTGATTCAGTGCGAAGCCGGTGGAGAAAGCTACGAAGGCCAACTGGCAGTAGGTGCAGTCGTTATCAACCGACTCAGAAGCGGTGGTTACCCAAGCACGATGCAGGGTGTCATCTATGCATCCGGTCAATTTACACCTGCCTTAAATGGTAAAGTAAATGCAGTAGCAATGAAGGGTGCAAAAGCAAGCTGCCAGCAGGCAGCAATCGAAGCGTTAAATGGTGCAAGCAACATTGGAACTGCAACCCACTTCAAACGTGCCGGCAGACACGATGGTTATGTAATAGGTAACCACGTATTCTGGTAGAATAAGGTAAAGTTTATACTTTTTAGCAGGCTTGAAATATAGCCTGCTATTTTATGGATTCTTAAGAATGGCGTACTTGAACAAAGGGAATAAGTATAGTATTATATTAAGTAGCTTTATTTCGAGACAAATATGGCAGAAAGGGGAGTTAAGGTATGAATGTGACGATAATGTGGCTGATATTTTTTGTGGTATTAGTAGCAATTGAGATTGGAACATTAGGGCTGACAACGATTTGGTTTGCGGCTGGAGCCTTGGTGGCAACCATTGCTGCTGCGTTTGATGCACCGCTGTTTATTCAGATTACGCTATTTATTTTTGTATCTGTGGTACTGCTGATTTTTACCAGACCCATTGCAGTAAAGTATTTTAACAAAGACAGAATTAAGACAAATGCAGAAAGTCTGATTGGAAGACAGGCGATTGTAATTAGTGAGATTGATAATTTGCAAGGAATTGGGCAAGTTACAATTGGAGGCCAGGAGTGGTCGGCGAGAGCAAAAGAGGATTCCGGTAAGATTGCTTTGGGAGCAGTGGTTACCGTACAGGAAATTAAAGGTGTAAAACTGATTGTAGAAGAAAAGTAGAAAGAAAGAGGATAAGGGATTATGGCAGGAGCAGTTATTTTATTGGTTATTTTATTGATTTTAATTTGCGTATTGGCATCATGTATTAAGATTGTACCGCAGGCACAGGCATTTGTAGTTGAGCGTTTGGGAGCATTTCAGGGAACCTGGTCTGTTGGTTTACATGTGAAGGTACCTTTTTTTGACCGTGTAGCAAAAAAAGTTATTTTGAAAGAGCAGGTAGTTGATTTCGCGCCACAGCCTGTTATTACAAAGGATAACGTAACCATGAGAATTGATACGGTTGTATTTTTCCAGATTACAGATCCAAAGCTTTTCACATATGGTGTTGAGAATCCAATCATGGCAATTGAGAATTTGACAGCAACAACACTTCGTAATATCATTGGTGATTTGGAATTAGACCAGACACTTACTTCCAGAGAGACTATTAATACAAAGATGAGAGCATCTCTGGATATTGCAACAGACCCATGGGGAATCAAAGTAAACCGTGTGGAATTAAAGAATATCATACCTCCGGCAGCTATTCAGGATGCGATGGAGAAACAAATGAAGGCAGAACGTGAACGTCGTGAATCTATCCTGCGTGCAGAAGGTGAAAAGAAATCCACCGTTCTTGTTGCAGAAGGTAAAA
The DNA here is from genome assembly GCA_028692055.1 of Lachnospiraceae bacterium. Taxonomy (GTDB): domain Bacteria; phylum Bacillota; class Clostridia; order Lachnospirales; family Lachnospiraceae; genus SZUA-378. Next base: position 16,399 of record JAQUYA010000039.1, read on the forward strand.
AAGAATCTGTCATCCTAGAAGCAGAGGCAGAGAAACAATCCGCTATTCTTCGTGCAGAAGCAGAAAAAGAGAAGATGATTCGTGAAGCAGAAGGTGAAGCAAGTGCTATCTTAAAGGTACAGCAGGCAACTGCAGATGGTATTCGTTTTATCAAAGAAGCTGGTGCAGATGAAGCAGTTCTTCGTATAAAGAGCCTGGAAGCATTTACAAAAGCAGCAGATGGTCAGGCAACAAAAATTATTATCCCTTCTGAGATTCAGGGAATGGCAGGACTCGCCGCTTCCTTTAAAGAGATAATTAAATAATTGGTTTGTATATGAATCAAGAAAATGAAGTGAGAAGTCGAAACCGCAACCTCAGGAAAGTGAATGTCAACACATTGACTTTTTTGAGGTTTTGCTATATAAGAATAAACATAGGAAAAAAGATTCGGTTAACATAAATAGGAGGGCATGGAATGAGCGTAAATTTGGTTGGAAAGCATTTTTTAAAATTATTAGATTATACACCAGAAGAAATTACATATTTAATTGATTTAGCGGCTGATTTAAAAGATAAAAAGAAAAAAGGTATTTTAGTGGATCAATTAAGAGGAAAAAATATTGCTTTGATTTTTGAAAAAACAAGCACCCGAACCAGATGTGCGTTCGAAGTAGCGGCACATGACCTTGGTATGGGTACGACTTATCTTGATCCGACAGGCTCTCAAATCGGGAAGAAGGAAAGTATTGCAGATACGGCGCGTATCTTAGGCGGTATGTTTGAAGGAATCGAATATAGAGGCTTTGAACAGACAATTGTTGATGAACTTGCGAAATACGCAGGTGTTCCAGTATGGAATGGATTGACAAATGAATTTCATCCAACACAGATGCTGGCTGATTTACTTACCATTCGCGAAAAGCTTGGCAGCTTAAAAGGAAAGAAACTTACCTATATGGGTGATGCAAGATATAATATGGGAAATTCATGGATGGTAACCTGCGCCAAAATGGGTATGCATTTTACAGCCTGTGCGCCGAAAGCATATTTCCCAAATGCAGAATTAGTTGCGGAGTGTGATGCAATTGCAGCACAGACAGGTGCAACGATTACTCTAACGGAAGACGTGATGGCAGGAACAAAAGCTGCGGACGTGATATATACTGATGTATGGGTATCAATGGGCGAACCGGACGAAGTATGGGCAACCAGAATCAAAGAACTGCTGCCATATCAGGTGAACAGCAAGGTTATGAAAAATGCAGCAGAGAGCGCGATTTTCATGCATTGCTTACCAGCGTTCCATGATTTGAAGACGAAAATTGGAAAAGAAGTGTATGAAAAATTTGGATTAGCAGAACTGGAAGTTACGGATGAAGTCTTTGAATCCGCACAATCAGTTGTATTTGAAGAGGGTGAAAACCGTATGCATACAATCAAAGCGGTTATGGCGGCAACCCTTGGCTATAAATAAGATGGGAATGAGTATGAAAACAAAAATTTTATCGCTTTTACGTAATACAACTGAATATATATCCGGACAGGAACTTTGTGAAAAGCTGGGAGTGTCCCGAACAGCAATCTGGAAAGTGATAAATCAATTAAAAGAAGAAGGATATGTCATCGAGGCCATTCAGAATAAGGGCTACAAGATACAGGAATATCCGGACATACTGACAAAGAGCGAGATTGCAAGCAGATTAAACACCGAGTGGGCAGGTCGGGAGCTTTATTATTATGCAGAAATTGATTCTACGAATATTGAGGCGAAGAAGAAAGCGGAAGAAGGAGCATCCCATGGAACACTAATCGTGGCGGATAAACAGACCGCGGGACGTGGACGACGTGGGAGAAGCTGGGAGGCACCTGCGGGAAGCAATATTTATATGACAATTATGCTGAAACCGGATTTTGAGCCAAATAAGGCATCAATGCTGACGATTGTTATGGCACTCGCAGCAGCGAAGGCGATTCAGGAAGTAAGTACACGCACCTGTGCAATAAAGTGGCCCAATGATATTGTAGTAAATGGCAGGAAAATATGTGGTATACTAACAGAAATGAGTGCGGAACTGGATTATATACAGCATGTGGTGATTGGAATTGGAATCAACGTAAATCAAAAGATAATACCAGAGGAACTGGCTTCCAATGCAACTTCACTATATCTGGAAGGTGGAGAGAAGCTGATACGTGCGCATTTAATAGAACGTAGTATGTATTATTTTGAACATTATTATGATATCTTTGTAAAGACGAAGGATTTATCTGGCTTGGCAGAGGAGTATGATTCTTTTCTGATTAACAGGGGAAAGGCGGTACGTGTACTGGACCCAAAAGGTGAATTTGAAGGAATTGCAAGCGGGATTAATGAGCTGGGTGAATTACGAGTCACAAAGGATGATGGCACGGAAGTACTGGTATATGCCGGAGAAGTGTCTGTACGAGGCTTGTATGGCTATGTATAAAAGGATTAGAATGGTGGAGAACGAATGGACGACAGGAAAATCGTATTATGCGGTGCGAATGCATATGAACAAAAATATTATTTCAATGAGGATTTTAACAGGATACCGGATTCCATAAAGGAAGAATTAAGAATTATTTCCATTCTTTTCACGCAGGAAGTCGGAGGTGTCTTCATGATTGTGTTTGAAGAGGATGGTTCCGTTGCATTACAGACGGAATCTGAGGAAGAAGACATTACCTATGATGAAATTAGCTGCGGGTTGCTAATTAATAAAATCAGGCGAGACAGAAAAGAATTATTGGAGTCCCTGAGCTTATACTATAGAGTGGCAGTTTTACATGAAGATGTTTCAGATTTACTGGAAGACTAGGAGGAATACAGATGCTGTTAGTAATTGATGTAGGAAACACAAATATTACCTTTGGTGTATACAAGGAAAAGGAATTGCTTACAACCTTCCGTATGACAACCAAGCTTGCCAGAACGTCAGATGAGTTTGGGATTGTTATTGTTGAAATGCTGAAAACAGATGGAATTACAAAGGAGGATATCGACGGAGCGGTGATTGCAAGTGTAGTTCCGAATATTATGCATGCTCTGATTGGCTCCATAAAAAGATATGTGGGTATTCAACCACTCACAATTGGACCGGGGATAAAGACCGGGATTAAGATTATCACGGAAAACCCAAGAGAAATTGGTTCAGACAGAGTTGTAGATGCAGTAGCTGCATATGAAATCTATGGGGGACCGATTCTGGTAATTGATTATGGCACAGCGACTACGTATGATTTAGTGACGGCTGATGGTGAGTTTGCAGCAGGCATTACTGCGCCGGGTATCCGTATTTCGGCAAAGGCTCTTTGGGAAGATACTGCACGTTTACCGGAGGTGGAAATAAAAAAACCAAAATCCATATTAGCACAGGAAACCATCAGCAGTATGCAGGCAGGCCTGATATATGGACAAATCGGACAGGCTGAATATATCATCGAGCAGGTACGTAAGGAAAGTGGCTACCAGACATTAAAGGTAGTTGCAACAGGTGGACTGGGCAGAATTATCGCAGATGAAACAGATGCCATAGAGATTTATGATAACAGGCTGACGCTGGAAGGCTTACGAATTATCTACGAGAAAAATAAAAGGAATGGTACCGCATGAGCAAGCTGCAAATCGGAAATGTAACACTGGATAATAATCTTATACTGGCACCCATGGCAGGCGTAACGGACCTGCCATTTCGTTTGATTTGCAAGGAAAATGGTGTGGGTCTATTATGCATGGAAATGGTAAGTGCAAAAGCCATCTATTATAACAATAAGAATACCGAGGCACTTCTGGAAATTCATAAAGAGGAAGAACCGGTATCCTTACAATTATTTGGTTCTGATGCAGATATAATAAGTGAAATGGCAAAGAAGATAGAGGAACGCCCATTTGCTATTCTGGATATTAACATGGGCTGCCCAGTGCCGAAGGTGGTAAATAATCACGAGGGCTCTGCTCTGATGAAAGATCCGAAACTGGTAGAAGCAATTGTCAGTAAGACCGTAAAAGCCATTCAGAAACCGGTTACGGTAAAAATCAGAAAAGGTTTTCATGACGAAATGGTAAATGCAGTGGAGATAGCCAGAATAGCAGAAGCATCCGGGGCAGCCGCCGTAGCAGTGCATGGACGCACCCGGGAACAGTATTATGCAGGTGAAGCAGACTGGGACATTATCCGACAGGTAAAGGAAGCTGTGCAGATTCCAGTAATTGGAAATGGTGATGTGACTTCACCGGAGCGCGCGAAACAATTGGTGCAGCAGACCGGCTGTGATGGCATTATGATTGGGCGTGCAGTAAGGGGAAATCCATGGCTGTTTGCACAGATTCGTGCATACATGGACGAAGGAAAATTAATCGAAAAACCCAGCAATGCAGAAGTAAAGGCGACAATCCTAAGACATGCCAAACTACAACTGCAATATAAGGGTGACTATATCGGAATCCGGGAGATGCGCAAACATTTATCCTGGTATACGGTCGGATATCCCAATTCATCAAAGCTACGCCAAAGCATTAACAATATGGAAACATTTGAAGAACTCATGGCAAGCGTCGAAATGATATTTGGCTAAAACTGTTTAGAGATGATTTTTATCTGATCTCAAGTGGATAGAATTATTATGTAGTATATTGGAATACGTTGTGGCATAGGATGTCTTATGAATGAATTAGAAACATATGTATATCTCTATTGTAAAAAAGAAAAGATAATCAGTAATATTTCATACAAAGAAGAGAAAAGAAGAAATCGAAATAAACAGAATAAAGAAAAGCACAGAGGAATGGACAGGAAGAAATCGTATTTCTCAGATAAGTGGCTTTCGTATCTGGGAAAAAGGGAAAGACATCGCCGGTTTTGTAAGTTGCAAAAATTATGTGGAAATACAATAAATAGCGCAGTCACACATAAATATTACGACACGAATGTCATATATTATGAACTACCGTTTTCTCTGCCGGATATAAGGCCAAGATATAAGATAGATACAGAAACGGTGATACGCCAGGAACAGAATACCATAAAAAAATTACTTGCAGGCCAGACGGCTCTTTTAAAACAACAGGAAGAATCTATAGCTGGAATCTGGTATGATCCAGATATACGCGAAATTTTTATGCACGCGGTGGAAATAGCAACAGAAAACGAATCAGAATCAGACACTTTCCTGGTAGATGCACCTTATCCAATTCGCTTTTTAAAAGCATTGTATCGAGAGAAAGTGAAAGACGGAATTCTGCTGATTCGGGATGGGAGTCAGGCATATGAGTTTATCAAGGAGATTTATGAGGATATCAACAGGCTACTGATTTTTACATCAGAACAGGAAAAATGGCAGGATTTAGCAGGCTGGTTGTATGGAGAAACAGGGCTGGTTGTACAATATGACTGTGAAGCGATGCAATATGCAAAGGTGTGGGAAAACAAATGCCTGTTTGATTTTAACGAGTCAGCGCAGGTTGCCTATCGGAGAATACCCAAAGGAACACGGTATATAGATTTGATGGTTACCAAAGAAAAACAACGTATTATCGAGGGGAAGAGAAAAGATATACAATATTATGCATATCCGCAATGCATGCGGCGATTTTATACGCCTTGACACTTGTTAGCGAAGTGCGTTATAATACCTTAGTTAAATGGATTGTTTGTGCCTGTAAAGTCAGGTATGTATGGAAGTGTGAAGAGAGCGTTTGTTTTGATTTAAGGTATCGTTGCATAAAACAATATAAAGTATAAGGAAGGTTCAATCATCTATGGAAGCAAAGAAAAATATATTAACCTACACAGGACTTAGAAAATATGAAGACGAGTTACATGATTTAAAGGTAGTAAAGAGAAAAGAAGTTGCTCAGAAAATTAAAGAAGCAAGAGAACAAGGCGATTTATCTGAAAATGCAGAATATGATGCAGCAAAAGATGAACAACGTGATATCGAAAACAGGATTGAGGAATTAGAGAAAATTCTTAAGAATGCAGAGGTTGTTGTTGAAGAAGAAGTTGACTTAGACAAAATCAGCATTGGATGCCAGATTAAGATTCTTGATCTGGAATATAATGAAGAATTAGATTATAAATTAGTAGGTTCTACCGAAGCAAACAGCTTAAAAGGAAAAATCTCGAATGAATCACCGGTAGGAAAAGCATTAATTGGTGCAGCTATTGGAGAAACGGTAGAAGTAGAAACACAGGCAGGCATATTAAAATATAAAGTACTTGAGATTCAAAGATCCAATTAATCGGATGGATAAAGGAGTGTAAAACATTGGCTGAAACACAAAACAATGGAAATGCAAAAAGCAATGAACAGGAACAGGATATTAAGCAGCTGTTAAAGGTGCGTAGAGAAAAATTAGCTACGTTACAGGAAGCTGGGAAAGATCCATTTCAGATAACCAAATATGAAGTATCTCACCATAGTCAGGAGATCAAAGATGATTTTGATGCATTAGAAGGAAAAGAAGTAACCATAGCAGGACGTATCATGTCTAAACGTGTTATGGGTAAAGCATCCTTCTGTAATGTTCAGGACTTGAAAGGAAATATTCAGTCCTACGTGGCAAGAGACAGTATCGGTGAAGAATCCTATAAAGAATTTAAGAAATATGATGTGGGTGATATTGTAGGGATAACTGGTGAAGTATTTAAGACAAAGACTGGTGAAATCTCTATTCATGCAGCAGCAGTTCTCTTATTATCCAAGAGCTTACAGATTTTACCGGAGAAATACCACGGTTTGACTAATACGGATATTCGCTATCGTCAGAGATATGTTGACCTGATTATGAACGAAGATGTAAAGAAAACCTTTATCATGCGTTCCAAAGTTATCAGCTCCATTCGCAAATATTTAGATGGACTTGATTTTATGGAAGTAGAGACTCCGATGTTAGTCAGCAATGCAGGTGGTGCTTCCGCAAGACCTTTTGAAACACACTACAATGCATTAGATGAAGATGTGAAACTTCGTATTTCTCTGGAGCTTTACTTAAAGAGACTTATCGTCGGCGGTATGGAAAGAGTATACGAAATCGGTCGTGTATTCCGTAATGAAGGTGTAGACACTAGACACAATCCGGAATTTACATTGATGGAATTATATCAGGCATATACAGATTACCACGGCATGATGGATTTGACAGAGAATATGTTCCGCTATCTGGCACAGGAAGTATGTGGCACCACTACCATCACTTATGGTGACATCCAGATGGATCTTGGGAAACCATTTGCCCGTATGACCATGGTAGAAGCGGTGAAAAAATATGCAGACGTGGACTTTGATCAGATTAATACGACAGAAGAAGCAAAGAAAATCGCTGATGAACGTCACGTAGAATATGAAGAAAGACATACCAAGGGTGATATCCTGAATATCTTCTTTGAAGAATTCGTGGAGGAACATTTGAAACAACCTACCTTTATCATGGATCATCCAGTGGAAATATCACCACTTACTAAGAAAAAACCAGAAGATCCTAACTATGTAGAACGTTTCGAACTATTCATGAACTCATGGGAAATGTGTAACGCATACTCAGAGCTCAATGACCCAATCGATCAGAGAGAACGTTTTAAAGCACAGGAAGCAGCATTGGCAGCAGGCGACGAAGAAGCAAATACTACAGATGAAGACTTCTTGAATGCTCTTGAAATCGGTATGCCACCGACAGGCGGTATCGGCTATGGTATCGACCGTTTGGTAATGCTGCTAACTAATTCACCGGCGATAAGAGATGTGCTGTTGTTCCCGACGATGAAGAGTCTGGATAAATAAAGCCAGTGTTTATACGGCTTTTGAGAGATTCAGATGTCCAAAGGACATCAAAAGGACATCAAAAAGATGGTCAAGTCCGAATGAGTTCGAATGAG
>JAQUYA010000040.1:0-1764 GCA_028692055.1 Lachnospiraceae bacterium
TTTCCTGTTGTTAGCTTAAGAAATCATCCTCGTCCTCTGTTGCAAAATCAGACTCTGCACTGGCCTTTCCACCAAGCGGCTCACCATCTCTTAACTTCTGCAGGTTATTTAAGGAACAAGCGATGCCCTTATTTCCTGAGGTATTAAAAGCATAAAAGCTGATGGAGGCTCTGCCATACACACCGGAATACACCTCGGAACGAGTAAGAATCGGCTGACGATTGGCATCTACAATGCCGGGAGCAGAAGTATTATTTGCATTCACAAAGTAATGACCTGCATAGGTTTCATCGTCCGGCTTTTCCACATCTCCATCTCTCAAAGGCGTTTTTAATGCTGCAAGAGGCGGTACGGATTTTCCGTTACCCTTCAGCTTACCTGCACCCTCGGTATAGGCAGCTTCAATTGCTTTCTTAATCTTCTCCAGAGTTACCGTGTCACTCTTAGGAATCAACAGTGCTACCGAATACTTCGGAGTACCATCGTTGATGCTTTTTGGTTCCCACACATTTGCATAAGACCAGCGTGTATCAGGACCTGTAATCACTTTCATCGGGTTTTCAATTCTGTTTGCCATGTTCGTTTTCCTCCTTAAAATCATCTTTGGCTGTACTAAGGGCGGGGCGTTTATCGTCTTCCCTCACTAGAACAGGTTTTCCCTGGGGCTTAACAACCAATTTTCCTAATATTTCTTCAAATTTCTTTTTACCAAGCTGTTTTTGCATCTCTGTAATGCTAAATAGTTTTTTATCGTAGGCTTCAAAGCCTGCCTTAATCACAGCAGCTGCCACTGCCTGTTCGTTCACATATTTTCTGACCGAGCGTCCTTCTACCAGCTTCATGCCTGCCCACTCTTTTCCGGATATGGCTTCCTGCAGGGCATATTCCTTCATATCATTGGCCCAGGCCACCAGTGCATCTACCTTTTCCAGAATGACCACAATCTCTGTATCAGAAATGGTTGGTGGCGGTGCAAAATCATAGGAAGCAAGCTCAAGGTTCTTCTCAGCACGCTTTCTGCAAATCTGTTTTGCTTTACAAAAACGGCACCACTCCCCGGTGTCATACTCCCCGGTACCTTCCTCTGCTGCAATTGCCGCCGGCTTTAATACCTGCTCTGCCCATTGATACAATTCATCCCTGCTGATTTCATCCACGCTGACATTCTGCTTTCTGGGCTGGTAAATGGTCATCTGCACCTTATTGATATCATAAAGAGCATCAAAGATTTCCAAGGCTCCCAGGGCATAAATACGCATCTGGGTATTTCCTTTGGCAGATACCTCCACACCCATACCATACTTAAAATCCACCACGTTCAGGGTTCCGTCTGCAAGGATAATACAGTCTGCGGTACCAAAACCGCCCTTTACAAAACGTTCATACTGAATCTTCTGTTCCACCAACAGTACCGGATCTTTACAACTTTGCTTTGCCTGCTCATTTAGCTCCATGCAGTAATCACGGTAACCTTCCGCACACTCCTGCATTTCACTATTGTAATAAGTAAGGTTCTCCACCGGATTTTCGCTATCCCTGCCGACTGCTGTATTTAACAGATATTCACACAGTGCATGAGCATCCGTTCCTTCCTTTGCAAAGGAGGAGCTGCTATCCGGCAGTCCTGCACACAGCTTGGCAGAAGGTGGACAATGAATCCAACGACTGGAACTAGAGGGCCCTTTTTCTGAATGTGCTGCCATCTTACACGCCCCCAATCTGTTTCACTTCATCCATAATAGAAGCATATTCTTCCTGCTTAAT
>JAQUYA010000040.1:1774-24216 GCA_028692055.1 Lachnospiraceae bacterium
TGGGATAATTTGCTGCCACCATGTCGTTCCAACAGTGCTTTTACCTCTGCTGTATATCCGGCACCTGACTTCTCAGATAGTGCCTGGCGGACATCCTCCAAGGTGTAATTTTTTACTTCCGGTTTCGCTTCTTCGATAGGCTCTTTTGCCTTGTCAGTCTCCTGCTCTTTTTTCTCATCAGGAGTATCTGCAGTCTTATCTTCTGCAACTTCAGTCTCATCTGCCTTCATTGCCTGCACCAGTGTTTTTAAACTACCGGTCAGTTCTTCCAGATCATTTACTACATCTAACATCAATTTAATTCTGCTCATCCTTACTACCTCCTTACACCAAGCACTGCTTCTAAAAGTCTATCCTCGGCTACCCTTGGATCACCCACACATTTGATGGGAATGCCCATTGCACCGGCTCTGGAAATCTCCCTGCTCATACCTTCTGAAATGCGACTGCCTACGACCCACACTTCATCTGCCAGCTCCAATTCACGAAGGCCTGCCATAATTCCCTGCTCTCGCTCTTGGGGATTGCCATCTGCTAAAAACTGCGGATACACCAGATGCGGACACAGCACTGCATGCCCCTGCTTTACTGCTCTTTTACAGGCTCGTTTTGCCAGCTCCACGTTCTGGTATTGCTCCATAGCCGGATTTACTCCGGTTGGCCTGAATGGGGAACAAATGTACACAACTTTTTTCTTCATTCTCTTTGTTTCCTTTCTCTTTTTGTTAAGGGGAACCTGCTCCTTACAACAGAACAGGTTCCAAAGGCTTCTTAACAACCACATTTTTCAAAATAGGCTTTCATTTTTTCCTGTGCTTTGATACGTGCCTTGTGAACAGCCTGCTGACTGATACCCAAAGCCTGTCCCACCTGGGATTCTGTTCTTGGCTCCACGTCATAATACAGATCAATCACCCTGCGTTCCGATTCACTAAGCACCTGTTTTGCCTTTGTAAGCAGTGCCAGCTTTCTTTCACGTTCAGCGGCTTCAATCAGTTCATCTTCCAGGTTATAAAGCTGCATTCTGCTCTGCTTATGTACACCGCAATCCCCCACCAAATCGATGGCATTGATTTCCGCAGCCGCATCAATCAGGCTAATCTGAGAATGATCCATGGCTCTAACCTCTGCGTTATGCTCCAAGCGATGCTCCCCAGCGATTTCAAGTACCATGGACCATGGCTCCTGTAGGTAGGACTCTTCGTATACATAGACCAGCTTTTCTGCCGGTCCTGTTTCCTGCTGATTCACCATCGGAAAAGCCAGGCGATTGCAACTATCCACACGGTAGACTGTAGAATACCCGCCATTGGTATAAAGAAAGAAGCCGTTTCTGAAGACAACCAAAGACGAAGTGGCTGCTACCACCTCGACTCCGGACTCCAGAAGCTGCTTCTTTGTAGGCAGGGATTTACCCTGTGTGCTTTCGACCAATTCCTTTAACTGCGCAAATGTGTAACCGTAATTTTTCATCTTTTTACCTCCGTTTTTCGACTCGTGTCGTGACTTGTTAACCGCATCGTGATATAATGGGTTTAATGGGGAAATCTGACTGTTGAGCCGGGTTTCCCATCTGTGACGGAGGCCTTTAAATAGAAAAAGCCTCCAGAGGTTTCCCTCTGAAGGCAAGATTGTGGTTTCTTATTTTTCTGTGCCATAGTTTATCTTTTTTCTATTTTTTCTCTTTTTTCTCCATCAGAAAAACAAGAAAATACGAGGTACAACTATGACAAAAATTACTTATCCGCACCTGTGTGCAGGCGTGTTTTTTAAATTACTTGTGAAATATAGCAAATCAGGCGGTACCTGTGACGATCATCGCCATGGTATCAAAGACGAGGTATCTCAAAACAACCTCGCCTATCAGCTGACGCGGATTGCCATCCCGTCCTTTCCATATCCGAACCAAAGTACATTGCAGAAGCATGTCTCTCAGCTTGCAAATTGCCGTGAATCCAAACCAGGTTCTGCGGTTCCTTATTATGATGGTAGATATGCCGATGTGCTATCAAACCTTTTTCATACCGACTACAATGCACTGCTATTCAGTTGGTCGGCATTCCTGGATTGGGCAATCGGTCTTATTAAAAATCAGACCAATTGTGAGCTCATTGCAAAAGCACTTTTAGAAGTTATCGAACAGGATGGCTCCTTTAAAGGTTGCAATGCCGGAGAGCATGGGGAATATATCACCAGAGAATATCTGCTTGGAAATCCGACTATCCACTACCAGTCATTTCTACTGGGTATCTGGCAATACATCTGTGAAACCGCACAGGATAATAAGGTGGATGAAACGCTATTTGATGCTTGGACGGCTGCCAGAATCGGCAAATATGATGGTCATAATGTACAGATTTACATACAAAAACCAGAGCAAACAGAATCTACAGGTTTTTCTGAATCAGTAAAACCGAAGGATAATACTGAGCAGTCCAGAGCAGCTGAGACAAATACCGCTTCTGCCTCAGAGACACCAATAGAAGCTGAAATCATTGATGAAGTGCCGCCTTCATCCGGCGATAAAACCACAGAACAGCAACCAGTGCATCAGGAAGCAAACATCTTCAACAACTACGGCAATGGTCCACAAATTGGAACCATTAACGGAGATTTGAAAATCACAATAAATTAGTGGAGGAGGAACAGCATGGAACACAAAATTACTACAACAGGCAATACAGCAATCTCTCCAGCTACCTCCACACGAACCTTTAACAACTATGGCAAGGGCGTACAGGTATGTCATGCCGACTCCTTCTCTCCCACTGTCAATGTGGTGCTAACCTCTGGTGGTGGACAGCAAACCACTCTAAGTTCGCAGTATTTCAATCTTATCGTTGGCTATAATCCCTTTGAAAAAGATCATATTCTGATTGATAAAACTCGTGCGCTGACCGAATACATGAGTGAGGACATTAGGGAAAAATTCTCCGGCTGGACGGATGCAAAAATAGAAGAAATAAAAAAACTCCCCGCTATTATCACCATGGAACGCAATACAGCGGATGGAGATAAACAGCAGGGAGTTCTTGCTTTTATTACAGATATTAGAGAACAGAAAAATGGTATCAATATCCATTTTCAACGGTACTATCCGGTTCCTATGAACGTACTGCAAGGACACTTCCATGAACTCGGTATGTCAAGCGAATGGGAATTAAATCGCACGCATTGGACTATCAAAGACATTAATTTATTGGAGGTACTGCAAGACGCAGGTTTGCAGTTCTTCCCTTCACTTTAGGAGCCGCCTATGAACAATGAACGTAATCTTCCGGAAGATACAGCACAAGAGCTTACTTCCGTACAATCACAGCCACCATCGCAGACGCAGGCAAATTTAACGCCTCAAGGAAATACCAATTTGCAACCGCCAACAGTAAATAACAATTATGGTAATGGACCACAAATAGGAACTGTTGGCGGCGATGTTGTGCTACAAATCAACTGCACTCCTGAACTTTTACAGATGCTACCGAGCCTGTTTCATGGATCAGTTCCAAACATAATTACAGCTAATACCGCAACACCTGTACCAGCTCCAGCAGCAACTTCTACTGAACAATCACCTACGGAGCCCTCACAGGCAACGAATATACCTCACTCAGCACCTACTACAAGGCAACCAGCACCGGCTCCTATCTGCACGCACGCGATTGCCTGGAACAGCCTCAGTAATGAACGCTTTAATCTTTTTGTACTGGAAAATGAAGAATACAGTAATGGTGTTTTCTGTATTGCAAAGGCAAAAGCAATCCAGAATTATACCAACGAAAAGGACATCGAGCAATTTCGTTTCCTGGATGCTGATGCTATTGCAGAACTGAAGAAAATGCCTTGCATCTTTGCCAAACGGAATGCATTTTATAATCATACCAACAATAATCACCCTGCGGTCATCGGCAGAATCACCGAAGTAATCAATCAGGGTGAAACCATAAAATTTGTTTTCGAAGGTTTCCAAGCCATACCGCAGCAGTTACTGAATGAAAACGTAACTGCTCTTGGGCTGGCACGCGCAGCACTTCGAAACGAGTTAGATGAAGAACATTGGAGTATCAAAAGAGAAGACCTGATCCAGATCCTATCCGATCTTGGAATCACAGTTATATAGAGGGAGGATTGCTATGGCTGAGAAAATAAAAACACTAATTACAGATATTACATTGGATACACCTACTTTCCATCGCAAAAAGGTCTCCCCTACTCTTCTGAACTTTTTCTATGGTAAGAACGGCAGTGGAAAATCTACCATTGCCAAAGAAATCGGAAATGGCACTGCTGCCACCTGGCAGCCGGGTATCAACCCTTCTGATTATGATGTGAAGGTATATAATGAGGAATACATAGAAACGAACATTCAAAGCTACGGGAATATTCCTGGTGTATTTACCATTACCAAGCAGAATGCTGATGTAAAAGCTGAAATTGACAGAAGAAATAAAGAGAAAGCCAAGATTGCCGGACTGATGCAAAGTGTACAGACCACATCTGAGGAAACCTCGAAAAAGCTAGAAAAGCTTAATAGACGTTATCTTAATGGAATCTGGAATGCTACAGAAGAATTGCGTAAAAGACGTTACCCTGAAACTCAGGTTGGCTATAAAACAGATAAAAAGAAATTTGTTGAAAAATTGGAACTGACTACCCCAAAGGAATACAAGCTGGAAGATATTGATTCTATCTATAATTCATCATTCAACGGAACTGCGGTACGATATGACCGCTTCCGCTCCATAGACCCAAGACAAATTCCGGATGCATCTATTATCGAAGAACCAATCGTAGGTAGTTCAAGTAGTCCCTTTGCAGAGTTTATACAGGCATTGCATGCTACGGATTGGGTGCGCCAAGGCTATCACGAATACCATAAACATGCTAACGGAAAATGTCCTTACTGTCAGCAAAAATTGCCACCTGAATTCGATGCACAACTGGCCTCCTGCTTTGATGACCGTTATGAAAAACAGGTTCAGCGTGTATCTGCTCTTCTGCAACAGTATAAAGCGGCAATGAATGGTATCCACAGCATAATGATGGGCAATATGGATAGTGGTTTTGAATGTGAGCTAATATCCCCATATAAAGATAAGTATGCCCTTTTACTAGAGCTGGCAAGAAAAAATATTGGAATTATCGAACAGAAGGAAAAAGAACCTGCTTCTTGCTTTGAACTGGATAATGAAATATATGATGTGATTGATGAGATTAATGGATTAACCAATGCCATTAATAAGAAAATACTAGCTAACAACAAGGCCTTTGATGATTGTGATGGCCAGAAAAGAAAATGTACAGAAATGGTGTGGTCACATATGGCTAAGATATGCCAAACTCAGATGGCTGTCCATTCTTCCGAGGAAACCACGGTGAAACAAACCCTCACTGACTTGGCCGCTAAAGGTAAAAAATATATTGACGATAGTGACCTATTAGAAAGGAAAATATCCAAACTGAATCAGCAAACGGTAAACACCGATGCCGCTATGCAAAGCATCAATTCCCTGCTGAAAAGTTCCGGTTTTCAGGGATTTGAATTAAGAAAAAAACCTAAGGCAGATTATGTCTATGAATTGGTTCGTGAAGGACGAAACGGCACAAAAGAAGTGGTCTCAAGCAAAGCAATGAGTGAAGGAGAACGGCACTTTATTGCCTTTCTGTACTTCTACCATGAAATCATGGGTAGCCAATCTGATGACGGCAAGGTTAACAACAAAATCGTAATCATTGATGACCCTGTTTCCAGTATGGATAGCAGTGCCTTATTTGTTATTGC
The DNA here is from genome assembly GCA_028692055.1 of Lachnospiraceae bacterium. Classification (GTDB taxonomy): domain Bacteria; phylum Bacillota; class Clostridia; order Lachnospirales; family Lachnospiraceae; genus SZUA-378. Next base: position 7,554 of record JAQUYA010000040.1, read on the forward strand.
CTCCCTTACCAGAAACATGATTGATGTCTGCTATAATAACTTTGACCTGTCTGACAAACCAGGACGTGATGACCATATCCGTCAATTCTTCTGCCTGACACACAACCCATACTTTTTCCGTGAGGTTACCTATAACCGCTTGAAAGATTATGAATGTGCATCCTTTTTTGAAATAAAAAAAGGCCCCGGCAACAGCTCCGCAGTGGAGCCATGCACAGGACCTTGTGATAAAATCGGCGGTCATGAGGTAAACCGTACCCCTGTCCGCAATACTTACGATGCACTTTGGGAAGAATACCGCTCCACCGATGACTCTATCATTCTGATGAATGTCATCCGGCAGATACTAGAATACTACTTCCTGCAAATCTGTGGTTACAAAAACGGTAACCTGCGTGCTGACTTGCTTGATAAAAACTATAAAGCCTTTGATGATGGTACGCCAGAGAAAACCAACTATACCATCGCCTCTGCTATGATTTCGCTACTGAACACTGGTGTGGCGGGCTTTAATGACGGACTGTACTTTGACAGCTCTGCCATTGCTCCAGATCAGATACGCTTTGTATTCAGAAAGATATTTGAGGTCATGGACCAAACACAGCATTATGAAATGATGATGCGTGGGTAATGAAGATAATTTCCTTGAGGCTTTTATAGCTCCAAGGAAATTATTAACCTTTACCGCATTATCGAATTGCCGTGTCGAAGTGCGCTTATACCTGGTAAAATTTCTTATACCACTCAGCAAATTTACGTAATCCAGTACGTAAATTTGTACTTGGCTTAAAACCAAAATCCTGCTCTAATGGAGTAGTATCTGCATAAGTAACCGGCACATCTCCCGGCTGCATTGCAACTAACTCCTTATGCGCTTCAAAGTCATAGTCCGCAGGAAGCACTTCTGCCCTAATCAGTTCTTCTTGAAGAATCGTCACAAAATCCAGCAGATTCTCTGGTTGATTATTTCCGATATTATAAACTTTATAGGGTGGAATCGGTAAACCATCCTCGCCATTCTTCTTTTCTGGTGGTGCCTGCATCACGCGTTTTACACCTTCCACAATATCGTCAACATATGTAAAATCGCGCTTGCAATTTCCGTAGTTAAAAATCTGGATTGTATCGCCCTTCAGCAATTTGTTAGTAAATCCGAAATACGCCATATCCGGTCTGCCTGCAGGTCCATATACCGTAAAGAAACGAAGTCCTGTGGATGGAATATTATATAGCTTGCTGTAAGCATGAGCCATCAGTTCATTTGATTTCTTAGTTGCGGCATATAAGGACACTGGATTATCAACCTTATCATCTGTAGAATATGGTACTTTTTTATTGGATCCATATACGGATGAAGAAGATGCGTAGACAAGATGTTCTACACCCTTTGCCCCGTTATCATAGGAATGACGACAAGCCTCTAGAATGTTATAAAATCCAATCAAATTAGACTCTATATACGCATCTGGATTTGTAATAGAATATCGCACACCTGCCTGCGCAGCTAAATTTACAACAATATCTGGTTTGTGTTCTTCAAATATTTTCTCAATTAATGCTTTGTCCGAAATAGAGCCTTTTACAAAATACCAGCTAGATTCCGGATGTAAAGATACCTCTTTTTCAATCTCGCTCAATCTCCATTCTTTGATGCTGACATCATAGTAATCATTGAGATTATCAATACCGATAATGGTAATTGAAGACTGAGTTCTAAGTAGTTCAAGAACCAAATTGGAACCGATAAAGCCTGCTGCTCCTGTTACTAATACTTTTTTGTTATTTAAGTTTATGTTTTGCATATTGTCCTTACCTCGTAATAGTGTTTTGGAAATTCAGTTAGATTTTATTCCCACATATTCCTGTGTTCACACTTCTTGTTTCAAATGCCACGATTATTGGCTTGCTTGATAGGATTCTCCCCGTCGGATTATTCGTCCTTAGCCGGATGCACTGCTTGATACTTTTTACTGCATTATGTTTTCTTCTGAAAAAGCATTATCAGACCAAGTTGATGTCATCTTGCTTTTTTAGTCCAAAACTTCTTACGATAATCGTCAAACCGGTATCCATCCCCATCTCTGACGCAGACAATTTCTACCCCATCATCAGACAAATCAGCCATTACTAATCTAATATACTCTACAGGTACAATATTACTATCGTCCTTTTTTGCTGTAAGAAAAATATTATCTTTACTATTTATATGTTCATACCTCACATGTCTAATAATAGCCAGAACAAAAAGATATTCCGCAAAAGTCTGACATTCCGAATTGTCATTGCTCTCAACAATCGTTGTGATATCTCCATCTGTTGTGATATCTTGAGATATATTGGAAAGTCTATCTTCCACAGTTTCCAACACAAACATATGCAATCGCTTTGAAATATCACTGGAATCTACTCTAAAAATCATTCTATTATCGTAGTAAAATTCATAAGAAATCAACTCACCATAAGGTTCAAAGGATACCCTCAGCCCATTAGTGGTATTATTAGAATAAACACTGATAATCTTTAACGGCTTTAGAAACATATATGAACAAGTTTCAAGTTCCCTATCAAACCATGAATTTCTTTCTTCATCCACATAATCTGAAATAGTGATTCTACCCGCTTTACTTTCCAGAAAGTTAGACGTAAACAATCCCCAATATCCTTTTATTGAAATAGCAAATCTAAGAGGCATATCGTGAGCCGCTGCATAATCAATACGTTTTTTCAAATTGCCACCAGAAATTTTAAATTCGTCTTTATCAGTATGCTTCACTTCTATCATCATCTTGTAGCCATCAGTAAACAGCACTTCATAGTCTGGAGTTTTCTCTCCCGATATTTGAGATAATTCTTCATCAATTGGATCAATACTATCGAATGATGCAACTGCATTCATAAAAATATAAAATTCCATTTTCTTTTCTTTTCCGATAATACGTTGCTGATATTCGCTAAAATCTATAGATTGACTTTGTGCTATTAACTGCTTTTCCTCATCACTTTTTCCAAGTGTCAATTCGTGAAATTCCAATATTCTTTTAAATGAAGTTGAATTACTCGGCATAAGTTAATCCTCCTTTTGCTAAGTCTATAGCTTAATCTGTTATGTTACACTAGAATTCCATGGATTATAAGATAGGTTTTAATTGCACTCCATGCTATAGGCATTATGTTTGTGAGAGCTGCAACACCTAAATCTCCACCCTTATCGGTAAGAAATTCTCTAATTGGATGTTTCTCATCTTGGAGCATAATTTTCATAATCTCCTTTTGAACCGCAACCCCATCTTCACCGGAAGCAAAGAATTTTTTTAACATTTCTAAAACCGCTTCTTGATTCTCTATTTGATCTGCTTGAAGTTTGACTTGCTCTTTCAGAATATCTATATATTCGTTTTGATTTTCAACAACCTTGTATAATTGCCCCTTCATTTCGGCTGTGTTTTCCGCTGTTTGAACAGCTGCCTTACGAAACTGCTCTGATCTCTGATAGGCTTGCTCTCCAGCTTCTTGAATCATACGATTTCGTTCTTCCATATCTCGATTAACCTGTTGAGAAAGCTTATATGTATAATCTGGAACTTGGAATTTTGAAACATCTATCTTGTTAGACGCATCATTTAAATCCATCGTAAGTTTTCCTTTCCTTCATTGCTTGTCTTGGACACAGCGTGCGAATTAGTTTTATTATTTGAGAATGTGATGCGGTATGATTTTCATCCATCGGATTATTCGCCCTTAGTTGGTCACGCTACCTGACCTCTTATATTTTGCATAAAATATTTACTCTATTGTTTGCCTTTTCTGATTAAAGTTTTAAAAAAGATTTTGATTATGTCTCTATCGAATAAATACAGTACCGCCAAGCACAAAATGACATTAGCTAAATCGCAAATCAGATTTTTCTGATAGTTTAAAACTGCCATTACAATCAGAAAAGATACACAGGATATAATAGTTTTTTTGTTGAAATTAAGTTTTTGAAACTTTTGCACGCCCATCATTCTATATAACCAAAGACAAAGATAACTTATCATTGTAGAAATAGATCCTGCCCAAATCCCAATCTTCCCCACAAAGCATATATCAATTAGAAGATTAATGAGTGCAGCACACATTGTCGATATTCCAACACTTTTTGTTTTCATGTGTGCAATGTAGATACCACCAACGGTTGCTGACATGCAGCTAAACATAATTCCTAAATAAAGTAACGGTAACTGGAAGTATGCTTCATCGTAATCACCATGAATAAGAAGTTTCCATATAACTGGTGTAAATGCAATCAGCCCTGCCATCAGACCAGTAAGTAATCGATAAACACCGTCACACATTTTTGAAAAATATATTTCCTTATCCGAGTCATCTGCAGCCAAAGATGCATTTTCTTGCCACGCCATTGCAAATGTGTTTTGAAATGATGAAAAAATAGTCGGCATTTTATTAGCAACAGCATACACCGCAGTAGCCTCAATTCCCAATACTGCAGTAATAATCAATCTGTCGGATAAATTCAAAATCCAAATTGATAAATTATTTGGAACCATCGGCCAAGAATAAGCAAGTAATTCTTTAAGTGTTTTTTTATCAAATTTTGAAATGTCAATGAATGATATAATGCCGCCCTTAAATAATAAAAGAACCAATGGAATAAAAGTAGAAAAAAAGAGGGCAATTACAACACCGGTCAAACCATAATTTGGTGTTTTTAGTATTCCTGTCAATATAGTAACAAAAAGCAAGAGAACTATTGATTGAACTATTGTACTCACGGAATACATTAGGTTCTTTCCAATTCCCCGTAGCATCTGTTGGGTTGTTATCAATAACATGTCAAATATAAAGTATGCCGCGACTATCAATCCAGTCCAGCCAGTTCGTCTCATAAGAAGCAAACAATATGCCAAACCAGCCACAAAAGATGTTATTATTACAAACACAAAAATAGTTGTAATAATCGCCTTGCAATCTTCTTTATCATTTCGTTTCAAAATCAAAAATCTAAACGCGGCTGAACTGATTTGGAGTGTCACTACAGGTAGCAAAAGTGACACTATCGTTACAATTAAGTCGTATTCTCCATATTCAGCTTTTGTTAATTGAGCTGTTAAAATAGGAGTTATTAGTACTGTAAAAAACTTTGGAAAAAACGTTCCAAGCGAAATAATCAAAGTGTTTTTAGCCAAATTTCCTTCTCTACTCACTATTGCACTCCTTTCTCACAATGAATTTCACTTTCCGTCAATATTAATATTCCACAGATTGCCAAGTATAAAATCGTATTCTTCAGGAATAATTCGGTCCAGCCCACTTCCATTTGTAAAAGTCATTTCACCAAAATAAATAGTTCCATTAACGTTATACAAATCTACTCTTACATGAGAAAAACCATCTGCCAAATTTTCAGCAAGTTTAATCATTTTTTCAAAATTTTTCGGTTTCGGAATTGGCTTATCATATAAAGCGTATCGCTCTTGTTTCCACGGTTGTAGTTTCCAGTCTAAGTCATACACATTTCTAGTATGGTTAGAATAACGCCCCATATCAACCCAGCAAAAATAAGGCTTCCCATCAAAGCAAATAAACTTATAGTCCTGAAGTTCACCATACTCAGTTTCCAGATATTTTTCTATGACTATCTTTGGTTTTATATCAGAATAGTGTAGTTCAAATCCCGTTGTATAACCAAAATCCATCTTCACCCAGTCATCAAACATGCGTTTTGCTCGTTTTCGGTTAAAACAAGATTTATCTTTTACAATGACATTTGTACCTGTTCCATGGTTTGTTTTTATAACAAACTGGTTTGGCAGTTCATCGAATGGTATATCATCAAACTGATCCCACACGCCTATAACCGGAATAAGATATTCATTTCCAATCTTTTTTTCAACCCATGACCTAACAGCATACTTATCTGCCAAAACAGACTTCATCGGATTCTTATCATAGATTTTTTCCCATTGCATTTTCTCAGTGTATGTTTTTAAGTTATTCCAATCTAAGTCATGCCCAATTCTCTCTTTATAAAGTCTTCCTACTTCAGACAGTTGCTGTTCGAACGTCAGCTTCTTCACTTTCTGTATATTTTTTATTGTTCGAACTCTCTGTAGGTGCGAGTAATAATCATATAATCTCGGCATTTTTTTCTTTGCTATCTCGAACATATGCATCTTACCTCCTTGATTCATTAATCGATGTGATCTTTAATTTTATACTTCAACCTATGAATTAAATCATATCTCCCATACTTGCTTGATACATATTCAAATCCATTCTTTCTATAATCATCCCAAAATGCTGACCTTGAAGGAGGCATTTTTGTTGGACACTTCAAATTATAATGACCTGGTTCATTTTGCGTAGTATCAACATACTCAATTTGATTTTTGCACCGTTCAAATACATCCTGACCTTTAGATGTTCTAATAAAAAGGATTGATACACCCTTGCCATCATTAAAATCAGGTAGTACATCATTTATTCCCCAATAGTCACCTAACGTAAAATCAGAAATCCGGTTTTTAGTCGCATATGGACATGAATAGCAACTTTGTCTAAGACAGTTATTTGAAGTAAAGAGATTTGTGAAACGCTTGCTATACATTTGAACGCCATTAATGCCGATTCTTTGAATATGTGATTCCCAAGAATGTTGATACTTGTCACGGAAATCAATGAAGTCCATTTTTCCATGGTATTTGTTCTCAATCCATTTTACATACGCTTCCCACAATCCCGGACTTGGAACACCATGGCATATATAATCGCATAAATACAGATTCGGATACTTTTCGGGATTAAAAACAGTTTCAACCGCTGCAACTTGGCATGCTGAGCCAGTGAATAATACTGGCTTTCCTGTATTTAACCACTTCATTAAGCACGAATAAACATCATTCGTATTGCTTTGGACATATTTAGATCCGCACATCATATTACGTTCAGCTTTGTTTGTTGCTATCGCATGTACTATTTCAAAACTCTCATTAATTATTGCGCCAAATACAATACCGCCCCTCTCCAAAATCACATCACTAATAGCCACAAACGCTCCTCCAGATCTACTTTTCATTCTAGTCTCTGCATTTTTTAACTTCACTGCATAATGTGATTCATTTTTAAAAGCAACAGGGTTGTTCTGTAAATGACAATATTTCAGGCACTTCCCACAATTGATGCATTTTTCATCATCAATTGAAGGTGCCCAATAGCCCTCAGCATCTTTCTTCATCTCGATTGCATTTTGTGGACAAATATATGAACAAGCGGCACAGCCTGTACATAAATCTTTCCGCTTATTGGGTATCCTCTTTAACTCTGGTTCTACATAATCATATTTTCCAATAGAATCTCTTGTAGATTTCCCTATAATAATATCATTCAATATATTCGTGCCGTTGTTTTTCAAATTACTAAGTAAGACTTCAAACTCTGTAGTATATATACAGTCATTCCAAATATCACTTTCAAGAGTACAATCTGGTGAAATGATACGTCTACTAAGCCCAAGATTATTCAGCAATTCCACAACTCTGCTACTTGTTGAGTTGTATAATGTTGAAACAAATTGTTTTCTATTTATTATTGAAAAGACAGTACCATGAAATGAAGATGTGATTATAAATGAAGCATTTTTAAACAATCCAAGGAATTCTCGTGGACCTGCATCTCGAACTTTTATATCGCCAATTTGGCAACTTTCTTCTGAAGTCATCAAATTTACCACAGTAAAACCATAATAATTCTTTACTTGTTTTACTATATTTTCTATTCCAACAGGGAATGATACAAAATAGCATAAAATGTACGGACTAGAAATGCTTTCAATTGCAATTTCATTCCACGCATCTTTATCAAATAGTAATGTTGGATCTGGAGCAACAACAGAAGGCACTCCCATTTCTTCAAGTATTGACTGAGCTTGTTTTTCACGAACACTTATATAATCAAATGACTTTACCTTCTTTGCAAAATTAGATTTGATGTTTTCTGGTATCGCTTTTATCCCAATACTTGCAGCATACGATGCTTTTCTCTTGTTATCAATATAAGTAAAGTAAAAAGCCTCATCATAGGCTATTTGAGGATTCCAAACCTGGTCGCTACCCGCAATATATATATCACATGCTGGGGGATTCTTTACTAGTTTCTCCGTTGAACTATAATCACCAATAAAATCGAAAAGCTCGTCTCGAAAAGCCAGAAATCGCTGACTGCTTTTTCTTATTTCCTTATAGCTCATTAATGACTTCAAATTTGCTACAGTTCCACGACGCCCCCATGAGAATTTGCAAACTTTATATGATTTTCTGGAAATTTCGGGAGTGTATTTAATAATATGTGCTTCTGCACCTAAGATTTCGCATTTCTTCTTTAGCGCATATGCTTGAAGCAAAGCACCATAGTTTTTCCCAATCTTTGTTATTATTCCTATTTTCATTTTGCCTCTCTCCTAATCCATTTGCGCCAATGCGAATGCTAGACCAAACATAATATAAAAAACCGGTTCTGCATATCCAGTTTGATTAATAAATGCCAGAGTTACATATGCCACACCGCCCGAAAGGAGGCAGATACCAGATTTACTTGAAACTAATTCCTTGATACTTCTCGGAATGAATGCTCTTTTGAGCAATAAGGAATAGGAAATAAGCGCTGCGATTCCAAATCTGCCCCAGAAATTAATCCACACACTATGCGGTAAAAAGTACGCGCCATACAAGTTAACATCTCTATAATAATTATAAATACTTCCTATCGGGGCTCCTATAAGCCAAAACTCTTTATAATGGCTCAAATATGCTCCCCAAAGCTTTATTCTAATATTATTAGAACCACTAGTCGAATCTCCTAATCTGAATAAAATTGAAGAGACAATGTCGGTTTCCGAGATATAGAAAAGAACAATCCCAAAGACAATTAAAAGAATTTTCCCCCACCAATGCATATCTTTTTTTGTTAGCAAAAAATACACAATGAAAGAAAATGCTATCATCAGAATTATTGTTCTTGATATACCAGCAACACCAACAAACATAAATAGGATCACAGAAAAATAGATAATTCTTTTTTGTTTTTTTGTTGCATAATCAACTAAAGCTAAGCCGAGCCAACTGATACTGCCAAATCCAACTACTCCAATATTCCACAATCCACCTGAAAATTTAGTTGTGTCACCGAATGAGGACTGCCTTTCGCCAAGATATGATGGATGTATTATCATAATTAACAGCGTTGGAATGACCAAGACGGCCATTGATGCAATAATGCATTTGATAATATCTTGCTTGTTGCGTATATAAATAGATAAATACATAAGTACTGCCATATTACCAAACCAAGTATTAATTTGTGCGAAATAGTATCCAACTGCATCATTCGTACCTGCTGCTGCTGCCATTTGATAGCTTCTCGAAAACACAGAAAAATCTCCACTACTAATAGCAACATAAACGATATTCACTAGGACACATGTAGGAATCACTATTGCCGGTAGCAAAATTCTATATTTTCTTAATCTTAAATTTACAATTACTTTTAGTGCTAATGGTATGTATAGAATCAGCATAAAAAAAGTTATCGCTGTGTAAATCATAGAAATAATTCCTGATAATGCAGGCATTACAAAGGAATAATAATTGTAAACATATTTGAATGTAACCATAGCACATAAAAGGGGAAGAGCATCTGACCGGCTAACCACAAACCTTCCCTTACTTCTTGAGTCTTGCATTATTTCATTCTTATCCACATTGTAACTTCTCATTAATATTGCTCCTATAATAAATCTATCTTTTTATATATCCTAACAATCCATTCTTTTCCACAAACACCTTAAAAGAAAGAATCATGTATAAAAATGGGTTATTGTTCTTAATCATTCTCAATACTACTTTTTGATAATTCCCGAGATTAACTGGCTCACAAATAGAATTAATCTCGCTCTCTTTTACCCTTGTTTCAATCCAATTTTTCCTGGATTTTTTATTCAAGCCATATTTAGGCGAAAACGACAGCTCCAGTGCCTTGATAAATCCACAAATATATTCTTTATATACCATATCATGTACCTTTGAATCATTGTAGTTCCATTCCAAGATGTTCTGTTTTCTTTCCCTATATAAACCATTGACTGCATCAATATAATCAACAGGATACTTATCCCATTCTTTACTTAGGTCATTTGTGAAATATGTATAGAATACTTCATCTATAAAACATACTGTTCTTGCTACCGTCATATAACGAGAAATAAACCCTTCATCTTGATGGCGGCGTAGAGGTGGATAGATTATAGAACTACCCTTAATAACAGATAAATCAAAAAACTTGTTCCAAGGTGCACCTTGAATTCCATACTTTGAATCTATTGTCATATAATCCGAGTAATCATTTCGAATGTCATTCCCTTTGCATACCATATTCGGATATTTTTTTGTTTTCTTTAATTCACCATTGGAATTTACCTTTTTGAATCCAAACACTACAAGATCAACTTTTTTCTCTCTCATTGTTTTTTCAAGCACTTCTATAGCATTTGGTTCGAGGTAATCATCAGCATCTGGGAAGTAAATGTACATACCTGTAGCATGTTCAATTCCGTAGTTCCTTGCCGGACCTGAACCTCTATTTTCGGTATGATACGCAATTACTCTGTTATCTTGCGTTTCCAGTTTCTGGCAGTGTGCAAAACTATCATCCTTTGAACCATCGTCAACAAGAATTACTTCCAGATTCTCATATGTTTGATTTAACAATGACTGTACACATATTTCAATTTTGTCTCCCATGTTATACACAGGAACCACAATACTAACCTTGTTCATACTTAACCTCTGTTTTTTCTTTTTATTAGAAGGTGCGGATTTTCATCTAATACTTTTTGAATATTTGCCTTACCCTTTGCTTTATCTCTTGATTTCGAGAAAAAAGCATCCCAAGTACTGATTATTTTCGCAGGATTCCCACCAATAATGACTTCTTCAGTTTCGAAACTATCCACAACAACACTTCCTGCAGCAACAATAATATTAGGGGCTAAAGACACACCGTACAACAAAGTGACCCTTTCACCTATAAAACAATTGTCTCCTATTTCTATCTTTCCAAAAAGATTAATAGTTTCCTTTGAAATTTTATTTATACTATTATCGTGTGTAATAAAGTCAACTTGATCAGCAATTGTTACATCCTCTCCGATTTCAATCAAAAAGGATTCCGGAGTCAGAATATTGCAACAAATATTGCACCCCCCCCCGATTTTTACGCCATTTTTCCGAAAAAAATCATTTATCACTTCTTTATCTCTACCAAACAACCTATATTTTATTTTGGCTATCTTATATGACAATTCTTTCATCTCTTTGCTCCTAATGAACTAATATTTTCTTCAATTTACTCGAGAGAACAACTGGCCATGTTATTCCCTTTGTAACAAAAGGGATAAAAATCCTAGCCTTAATGCTCATACTCTCTTTATCAATATTAACATCTTCGTCATAATTATTAATAAATTCTCTTATTCGTGTTTTTAAGTGTTCTTTCTTTTCAAAACCACTAAACAGAAGATTTATTTTATCTATAGATACAACAGCTGCCGTTATAGCAAATGCATTCACTGTGTCCGCATATTCATCATATAAATCATTTTCTTTCAGATAATTAGCAATTGTGTCCACAACTCCGCCCCACGGGTCTTCCATTACTGTCTTTGACTGACTTCCCTCATGGTTCACATAATAGTACACCGGCTTATTATCCAAAAAATCAACAAATTTCGCAGCGTGTACTACTCTAAAACTATAGAGTGCCTCTTCTCCAACCTTATGATTGGTGTATTTGATATCATTATCTACCAAAATAGATCGTCTAACAGCTTTACGTACGCCTCCCCAAGGAATCTTACCTGTCATTTGTGAACGAATAATTCTATCGTTGTTCCAACCTTTGTATTCAGACATCAATTCTTTACTTAAGGTTTTCCCATCTGATGTAACCTGAAGCACATCAATAAAAACAACATCTACTTTTTCTGCTTTCGGAGCCAATAAGGTAAAATAATCTATGTCAATATAATCATCCGAATCCAAGAAAACAACATAATCGCCTGTAGCTTTCTTTATGCCATTGTTCCTCGCAATTCCTGGTCCAGCATTCTGCTGGTGGATAGCTATGACTTTTTCGTTTTTCTCTGCAAATCCATCCACAATCTGAGAACTTTTATCATTTGAACCATCGTCCACTAGAATAAGTTCCCAATTCTCGTAACTCTGATTAATTACGCTCAATATACATTTTTCAAGATACTTTTCCGCGTTATACACAGGTACTATTACTGAAAACTTCATCCCAACGTTACCTCGTCCTTCTTTACTTTCTCAAAAATTTCTTATATACCCAATGCTGAAGTTTTACTGGCATGATAAACATACCTGTCTGTGCAACAGCAATCACAACATAGTCACCAAAGCTTGAATAACCCATCTTCCAGAATTTCTTGATAGTATCTATATAGGATTTCGTATTTTCCCAAGACTTACGTCTCTTCGCAAGGTCATCATTACTACGGAAGGACAATAAACTTTCTTCAATATTTCCTGCAATCAATCCGGAATAAAGCATTCTTCCAAAGAGATCTACATCCTGATTTCTTCTAAGATTTCCATAACCACCAAGTCCCAGAACTTTACTTCTCTTGTACATTACCGTTGGATGGTTAAAAGCACTTCTTCTCTTGGCAAACTCGTAAATCGCCTTATGTGTGGTAGGAACTACTCGTCTGCTTATCACTTCATCCGGAGTTGTGTAGAACTCATCAACAGATGAACCCAGGAGTGACAGGTCTGGATTCTTATCAAACTCTTTCAACTGTTTTTCACATCTATCCGGCTTTGCAATATCATCCGTATCCATACGCGCAACCAGTTCATTCCGGCAATGTTCCAATCCATAGTTCAGAGCTAATCCCAATCCACGGTTTTTCTCGTAACCTACGATATTAAACACATCACTCTTCTTGCTGTATTCATCCAGCACAGCATCCAACTCTGGTGTGAGCATTCCGTCTTTTACAATTGTGATTTCATCCGGAGCGATAGTTTGCTTTAACATGCTATCAATCGCCAGACGTAAATATTCCGGTTTTTCCCTTTTATAAAGCGACATTAGTACGCTGTACTTTTCCATCTTTATCCTCTTCTCAATAATTCCTTCGCCTCAACCTGCTTCTTTTCATATTCTTCCTTACTTACTGCACCTTTCTCCAACAAGTAATCTCCGAAATCCATATCTGAAGCAGTGCCTTCACGATTTATGTCCGCTCTCTTAAAAACCTTAGCAATCGTTTTTAAGATTATTTTTACATCACCTAAGAAGGTTATTTTTTTTATGTATTTCAAATCCCAAGAAAACTTATCTTCCCAAGTGATCACATTTCTACCGTTCACCTGTGCTAAACCGGAAAGACCCGGTCTTACACTGTGCCTCCTTCTCTGTTCTGGGCTCATGAACACCATATCTCTCACAAGTTGAGGTCTTGGCCCGATCACTGCCATGTCCCCCTTTACAATATTGATGAGTTCTGGAAGTTCGTCCACTGATGTGGTTCTTAAAAACTTTCCGTAGCCATTCAACCTCACGTCATCAGGAAGTAACTCTCCATCCGCTCCTTTACGATTATCCATCGTTCGGAATTTGATGAGTTTGAAAATTTTCTCGTTTTTACCTGGTCTAGGCTGTGTAAAAAATGGATTGCCACCCATGAACACTGCGCCTAGAATCATGAAAATAAGCAAAAACGGAGATAAGATAATAAGTGCTAGTAGAGCACAGCAAAAATCAAAAACTCTTTTCAAATAATTCTGGTACATTTCTTACTCCCTCAGTTTCTTTTTCTGACTATCCATCATTCTCGTTACAACCTTCCACAGTAAAAATCCAATCCCAGCACCTATTGTGTTTGCAGTCATGTCATCAAGTTCCGTCAGTCCTCTTGCAGTTATGTACTGTGTTATTTCTATTACTGCTGATACTGCAAATCCACTTAATACTACTTTCTTCCATCTACATTCATTGATCGCACTTAAGAAGAATCCGAATGGCATGAAAAGTAATATGTTTTCTAAATACCAAACTATTCCTTTTACACCTTCTAAGCCGCCAACGGCTAATTCCTGCAATGCCCAAAATAGACAAAATTCACACTGTCTTACGTAAACAGACCTGTTCAACAATGTCATCCAAACAATGAAACCGCAATAGGCGATGAATAACAACCACACCAGTTTCTTACTCAAAACATCCTCTAATAACTGCAATCACAGTATCCTGCTCTTCCGCAGTCATCTTGTTATCACTCGGCAAGCAAACACCGTGCTGGAATATATCTGCACCAACGTCCTCGCAGCCACCGGCTATGTACGCATTCGTTCTGCAACGCAAACTACCATCTCTGCCAACAACTTCATGCATTCTATACATCGGCTGCATGTGCATTGGTTTCCATATCGGACGGCCTTCAGCGTTAATACTACTTATTGCTTCCAGTATTTCAGTCGGACAAGTTTTTCCTGCTTCCTTTACATAAGCAACGTCACACTCGCCTCTAACCTGCTTGCACATTGCTTCTTCATCAATAATCATCGCAGAAAGCCAATAGTTAGGCTCAGTTCCTTCCATTATCGGATTCATCTTGATTGGTAGGCCTTTCAAGCCTTCTGCATATCTCTCGTAGACTTTCTTCTTCTGGTCAATATGTTCTTCTAAATACTCGTACTGACCTCTTATAACACCAGCGATAACATTGCTCATTCGATAGTTGTAACCGACCTCTTCATGCTGATACCAAGCAGCATTCTCACGGCTTTGGGTCGACCATTTTCTGGTCTTATTTGCATCTTCCAAACTATTTGTCAGTAGGCATCCACCACTGGATCCAGTGATGATTTTATTGCCATTGTATGAAATTGCACTGTAATCGCCAAAGCTACCACACTGCTTGCCATCGATAGTTGCACCCATTGCCTCAGCTGCATCCTCAATCAAAAGTGCTCCGTGCTTTTCACAGATTCGTTTAATCTCATCCATTCTTCCAGGGAAGCCATAAAGTTCAGCGTTTATAACAAGCTTCACGTCCGGATACATCTCAAAAGCCTTCTCCAAAGCAACAGGGTCCATGTTCCAACTGTCTCTTCCAGTGTCAATAAAGATTGGAATGCCACCTTCGTAAACAACTGGGTTCAGAGTAGCACCAAAGGTCATATCGCTACAGAAAACACATTTTCCTTCAACAGCACCATGGCTAATTGCTGGCTTACCATACAATCTTTCACCTGCCAGTTTTACGCACAGATGTAATGCAGCCGTACATGCAGACAGACCAACTGCATACTTTACCTCAGCTTTTTTTGCTGCAATTTTTTCAACTTCATTTATATTTTCGCCAACAGTACTCATCCAGTTGGTTTCGTATGCCTCTGTGACGTACTTCAGTTCTTCCCCGTGCATGGTAGGAGATGCAAGCCAGACTTTCTTGGAAAACGGTTTAATATCAGTGCCTTTGAACATGATGTTGTGCTCCTTTATTTGCTATTTCTATTTATTTTAAAGTGCCCACTAGAAATTCCAGTGCTTTCTTTAATCTTTACGTATCAGTCAGATTGCCGTCTGACTATTTTTTCTTATCTAGGATAGTAACCAGCAATATCCCGGCAGAATTGGCATAAGTCAAAACTGCCAATATCACCATAAGTATTTCATACTCTGTCATATCGCCCATCACCTCCTCTCGGAGGCACCTTCCTTTATAACGGACACTAGAGCTTTTTGGCTCTGATCATCATTCCAGGCATAGAATAATCATCAGAAACAAAAAACTCGTTACGCCTGAATCTGCTGTTATGACTTGCTATGTACAAAATACAGAGCTAATATGCAAGCAAAACCAGATAAAAAGGTTGTTAAAACCTGACCCAAACCTGTTCTATTAGAAGAACAAATTTAAGGAGGAAAACTAATATGCTTTATGAAGACCATGTGACACTGCAAATGAAAACTACTGCTTATGGCTCTCCCATGACGAAAACCATGGAGGCTGATGCTGAACTTACGCCTATTGGAAGTAAGGTACAAATCAACCTTGGATTGAGTAACAAAGACCTGCGTATGCATCGATTTAAAATCGAAGAAGGCAGTATCATTCTTCACTCATCCGGCGCTTACAAATGTGAGGAGTATTCCGTTACCGGAAGGCCACACCACATTCTTTTGTTAGCCAGTCGCATTGAGTAAAATCTGCATTGCTGGGGCTGCCGCATTTTACTGCGGTGGCTCTTTTTCTTTTTCAATGTTCTTAGATCACCTTTCAGGAGATCTGATTAGCACACCATTGGGTTGATATGCTCATCAGGTATTCTGAAAATGTTGTTTCGCCAAGGTTTCGAGATAACCACAACTTTAAAAAGGTATCGGCTCAGTGCTTCGACCGCTGATAAGGGTTTACATAGTGAAACCGGAGTTTTTACCTCAAATCTTCATGTACTGTACAGCCATAAACGGTTTGCTCACAAACTGCTCATTGTAATTTCCTTAACCACTATATATGATTGTTGATACAACTTGCAAACACAATATATAGTGTTTTCTCTTAGGCAGCCCTTAAATT